>CAYVSF010000049.1:0-11283 GCA_964453775.1 uncultured Bacteroidales bacterium | reverse complement strand
TAACCTGCTGACTCATTCCCATCCCCGTAGCAATCATTGCTGTTTCAGCACTTGCATACATGCGGGCTGCATCAATAATTTTTTGTGCGGGAATACGGCAGATCTCTTCTGTCTTCTCTGGAGTGTATTTTTCAACCATTTCGCTCAACTCCTTAAAAGCTTCCATTCCACCATCCACCCGTTGCTTAATAAAATCCTCATCGACAAGCCCTTCCTTAATGATCACGTGCATCATCCCGTTAAGCAGACCCACATCTGTTCCCAGGCGGGGTTGCAACCAAATATCTGCATACTTCACCAGCGGTGTCCACTTGGGGTCGCAAACAATGATTTTATTCCCTTTGTAGCGCCCGTTCTTCACATAAGTGGCAGTTACCGGGTGGGTTTCTATCATGTTATTTCCTGTAACAAATAGTAAATCGGTGGTGGCAAAATCCTGAATGGAATTGCTACCGGCCCCGTCGCCAATTGACTTCAGCATAGCTGTTACAGTAGAAGCATGACAGAGTCGTGTACAATAGTCCAGGTTATTGGTGCCAAATACCACGCGAATAAACTTCTGGAACAGGTAATTATCTTCGTTGGTACATTTGGCAGAAGCATATCCCGCCAGGGAATCATTCCCGTGCTTTTTCTTAATTTCCAAAAATTTTGTGGCGATCAGATCAAGCGCTTCTTCCCATGTAGCCTTCTCAAAAACACCATTCTTCTTAATAAGAGGATGCGTTAATCGCTCGGGGCTGCTCACATAATCCAGGCCATAACGCCCTTTTACACATAAGCGGCCATCATTAGGCAATACTCCTTCCACACCATTGGAACGAAGAATCTTATTATCCTTCACCCAGACTTCAATTTGACAACCCACGCCACAATAAGGGCAGGTCGTCTTCACCTTTTTGTCTATATCGTCCACTTGAATTTCATCACGATGAGGCTTCTCCACCAAAGCGCCGGTAGGACATAGTTGAACACATTCGCCGCAACCGTCACACTCCGACTCTTCCCAGTAATCAAATCCGGCAATGATATAAGAAGTGATTCCCCGTTCCGAAAATGACAGTACATTCTTTCCCTGCACCTCATCGCAAGCTTTGATACAACGGAAACACTTAATACATTTCGCTGCATCATAGGTCAAAATGGGCGAACTCTCATCCTTCTTATATCCCATTTCCATGCTGATATTCGGGTAGTTGCGATTCTCTTTCTTATCCAGTCCGTAATGTTTTACCCAGTCACGAAATTCATCGTGGTAAGTTCCGTCATAGCTGTCATCATGCTCTGCCAAAAGATAATCCAGGGTATGTTTGCGCGTAGCTTCCAACTCATCATCAAAAGCAACAACCTCCATGCCCTCCTTCACACCAACCGTACAGGACATCACCATGCCCTGATCTTTTATTTTTACCACGCAAAGGCGACAGGCACCAGTCGGACTTAACTTTCGATGGTAACAGAGGCTGGGAATTTCAATTCCATTATCTTTGGCCACCTGGAGTAAATTGGCACCTTCCTGTGCCTTAATGGTTTTTCCGTCTATTTTAAATTTTACAAGACTCATCTATTTTATTTTTGAATCGGTCAACTATTAATCAGGAATTATTAAAAACGATTGTAAAAGAACTTTTTCATGCTGCGTATAGGAATAATGGGCGACTGTCCTAGCGGACAAAGTGATGTTTTGGCCATATAGTCAGCCTCTTCATAGATTTTCTCCAACAATTCTTTCCCTACCAAACCATTTTGCATCATTTTTACAATTTGCACCATTCCCACCCTGCAGGGAACACATTTTCCGCAGCTTTCATGCTTAAAGAAATCCATAATACTCAGCAACATATCCTTAAGCGAGCGGGTTTCATCCATTACAATTATGGCACCCGAACCCAGCACAGCACCTTTTTCTTTCAGGGTATCAAATCCCATGGGTACATCCAGTATGCTGTCGTCCACAAACGTACCTGCAGCTCCTCCAAGAATAGCAGCCTGGAATTTCTTTCCATCCTTCATTCCACCGGCCAAATCGTCAATAATTTCACCAAGAGTTACTCCCATCTCTGCTTCATAATAGCCGGGCTTTTTTACATCCCCACTAATCGTAAATATTTTTGTTCCGGGCGAATTCTCTGTGCCCGTTTGCTTATATGTCTCTGCACCATTTTCTAAAATATAAGGGATATGTGCAAAGGTTTCCACATTATTGATCAGCGTGGGCCTTCCAAACAGCCCTTTTTGTGCGGGAAACGGCGGTTTTATCCGTGGATATCCACGCTTGCCCTCCAGCGACTCGAGCAGGGTCAACTCCTCCCCGCACAAATAAGAACCCGCTCCCAACCGGATTTCCAGGTCCAGTTTAAAATCGCTGTCAAAGAGAGGTTTCCCTAAAAGGCCCTTTTCATAGGCACTATCAATTGCCTTTCGCACTTTCTCGATAGAAGGCACATATTCGCCCCGAATGTAGATATATCCTTTGGTAGCACCTATGGCATAAGCAGCAATCAACATTCCTTCAATCAACAGATGTGGATCCTGCTCCATAATTATCCGGTCTTTAAAAGTCCCCGGCTCGCCCTCATCGGCATTGCAAACAATGTATTTTTGTACACATCGCTCGCATACGGCTTCATTAGTAAATCGATTTTTTAAGCCCGTTGAGAATCCAGCACCTCCGCGACCTCTCAATTTAGCATCGATCATTGCATCAATAATCGCGACAGGCGAATCTTTTAATGCTTTCTCGGTAGCCTTATACCCCCCCGCATTCAAATAATCTTCAATGCTATCGGGGTTAATTTTACCTGCATTCTTAAGGGCTATTTTTGTCTCTTTTATTTTCACTGTTTATGATTTTTGGTCCGGTTCAACTGATTGAATAGCAATCCAACTTTTATTTCTGATTTTCATTCATCCGGATGGACTTGAAAATATTATTGAGCTTATAGTTATCAACTTCTTTATATACTTTATCATTCACAATAATCACAGGGGCATCCGCACATTGCCCCAGACATTCCGATGCTTCAAGGGTAAACAGGCCATCTTCGGTAGTTTCTCCCATCTCTAAATCCAGCACGTTTTTTACCTCGTCCAGAAAATCCCTATTCGCCATCATATGACAAACCGGCGATTTGCAAACTCGTACTATGTATTTCCCCCGGGGTTTCAAACTGAACATGCTGTAGTATTTTACAACACCGTACACAGCGCTATAGGTAATATTCAGTTTATGGGCAACCAACCTCAGATCCTCTGTCTCAAGATAATTTTCAGGATGGCTGTTTTGCAAATCATGAAGGATTAAAAGGAGGCTATCCCTGTTAAGCGGATATTTTTCTATTATTTGTTCCCGTGTCATAAAATTCAACTAAAGGTTAAACATCTAAGATAAAAGAAACATCCAAATATGTCAATAATTGTAAGTAATATAGACTGATTATAATTAGCAGAAACAGTTTGAAAGAAAATTGCTTAGTCTACGATTTTACACCTGCCTTCATGATAAATATTAACGCGCTTACCACGGGCGAATCCTATCAGGGTGGTGTTCGTGTATTTTGCCATTTCGACAGCCAAATCGGTCACAGCACTTTGCGAGACAACCAGTGAAAAATCCATACTAGCTGCCTTTTGGAATATCTCTTTCCCCACCCGGCAACTCAGCAATAAGGCCCGGGATGCTGCTTTCTCATTTTGTAGCAGCATTTTTCCAATCAGGCGATCGACTGCGTTCTGCCGGCTGATATCATCGGCAAACCGTTCTATCTTAGCACCACTTGCCAGACCTGCACTATGATAAGCGCCGGTTTGAACAAAACGCTCAGAGGCCTGTGCAAAATCTTCAATCAGGCAGAAAATATCCATCAGTTTGAACTGAACCAATTCCTGGGTCCGCCCATTCTTTTTATCCCCTCTCTTTAGCTCAACATGAATCCGATCTCTTTCCTCATCAATTTGGAGTTTTTGAATATCCGAAGGCTCATGAATTCTAGCGGTGGAAAAGAGATATCCCGTTAGGAGTTCTTCCATCTCATAGTCGGAACTCACCAGCGTTCTTTCCGGTTCACCATTGATCAGCAGCTTCCAAATTTTCTCCGTGGCCACTGGATCCATCAAGTTGTGCTTTCCCTTATCGTCAATTCGAATCATCGGCAGCTTTTTCATGATGTTCCTCCTTTTTGTCCGGAAGTTTTTAAATCCCCCGGGAAATTGATGTTGTGGAATTCAGCAGCATCGCGATCCTCTATGGACAGTGGAATTTCTTCAGCTTTGACTCTCCTTAGCAAAGTCATGACAGCACTGGACTTCCCACCCGAAAACAAGTACTCAACCACTTTTATCAATTCCTGCGTATTCTTATAGATACTAATCAGGGGTTGCACCTTATCACCGGCTTTGAGGTAAGCAAAGTCATAGGCCTTTGTATTAACCCGGTTTAAAAAAAACTTTAGTGTATTTACTTGAAGATAGGGCATGTCAGTTGGAAGAACCATCAATCGCTCTCTTGTCGAAGTTTTCAATGCAGCATGAATTCCTCCCAGAGGACCCTTCCCTTTAATCAGGTCGGAGTATACCGGCCCTTCATACTGAATGGCGCCTTCCATATCATGTCGAATGACAAGATGGACATCATTCGTAATTTGCAACGCTTTATCCAGTGTATATTGCAGCATAGTTTTGCCGGAAATGTGATGCAGGGCTTTGGCATCTCCGCCAAACCGACTACTTTCGCCACCTGCCAGGATAGCGATGGTAAGATCACTTACCGGATAATTCAACTTCATTTTATAAACCTATCTTGGTATCAATGGCTTTCATTGCATCCAGAGCCAGGGGAACGAACTCTTCCAAAGGTATTCCCGCTTTCTCACACTCTCGTATGGTATCCCTGTTCACAGAGGCTGCAAAGGCTTTCTGTTTCATTCTTTTCGTTATGGATTTCGGCTTCACCGGCGCAATTTTTTTATCCGGATATACCAGTGCCGTGGCATATATTAAGCCCGTAATGGTTTCTCCGGCAGCCAGGGCATGTTGAAACCTGGTTTTGCGTGCCTCCCCTGTAGCTATCTCATTGTGCATTCGTATGGCATCCAACATATCTTCATCCTCTATTCCTTCTGATTTTAGAATATCCATAGCCTTCAGGGCATGCTTTTCGGGGTTTCCTTCCGTCTGTTCCACATCAATATCATGGAGCAAACCGGCCAGTCCCCATTTCTCTTCCTCTTCGCCAAAGTGCTTTGCCAGCGCTCTAAGCACCGCCTCGGAAGCATAACTGTGATAAAGGGTTTTTACATTGCTGATGTACTTCTTTAGTAGCTCTTCTGCCTGATCTCTATTTATCATCCTGGAATATTTTATGATTGATTTAAATACTGATTCACTTTCGTTTTCATTTTCATCAATTCTTCATCTTCGGGCAAAGTGTCCAACAAGATTTTCATATACCCGCGCTCTTTTAAAATCCCCAAACTCTCCTTAAAGTTAAGATCATAAATCCAACCTACCTGCAATAACTTAAAATCATTTAAATTTTGCAAGTTTTGTAAATCCACAATACGCTCTTGCATAATATCCTGTAAATTTACTTTCGAGTAGCCTTTCGTATCAGGCAAGTCAAGCTGCAGGGCATTGTTGGGCTCCTTTTCCATCTGGCAATAATAATCGGTAACTACCCGCCAAATATCCAGCTTATCCGCATCCCGAATCAAATTGCAAAAAAGTCGTTCCCGTTCTGTAAGATCTTTGGGGATTTCTTTCATATTATGGCAGGCAATGGCTTTTTTTACCAATTCCTGTTCATTCGCATCCAAATTGTTAAGCAGTTGATCCCGCTCTATCACTTTCACACTTAAGAGGGCATGATTCTCCGATTTTTTATCCGAAAAGGTATGATACTTCCTAAACTGCTCAAAGCGGCCAATGTCATGCAAAATACCAATCACACAAGCCAATCTGGCATCATTCTCTGGTAAATGCAAAGCCCTGGCCAGGTGTTCAGTGTTTTTCATCACCTCCCTGCTGTGCTTCTTTTTGACCTCAATATTTTGTTGGAAAGCTTTCTCCGGACTTGAAAAATCAGCCACATAGGCTTCAAAATCCTGTTTTATCTTTTGCAATGCCTTATCAGAAATCATGTCTAAATTATTTAAATTTAACAAACAAAACCAATGGTTCTCAAAGCCCTGCCATGACTGTTATTTAGAAAGACAAGAAAAGCTGATTAAACTCATGGTTCACTCCCTTGATTTTTTGTAAATTTGTTCTAAACAAAAATAAGTGTAAAACTCCAAAAAATCTGAATTATGCCAAAAGGATTTTTCGACGTTCCGAAAGCAGTTAACGAACCTGTTCGTTCGTATGCTCCCGGCACAAAAGATCGCGAAGAGCTGAAAAAAGCGCTGAAAGAACTGAAATCTAAAGAAATTGAGATTCCAATGGTGATTGGAGGAAAAGAAATTAAAACCGACAAGAAGGTTGCGATTCATCCTCCTCATGAATTGGATCATACGCTGGGTTACTATTACCAGGGCGGCGAAAAGGAAGTACAAATGGCCATTGATGCCTCTATGGAAGCCAAAGAAAAATGGGCTGCCATGCCCTGGCACGAGCGTGCTGCTATCTTCCTTAAGATTGCTGATCTGTTAACCGGGCCTTACCGCTATAAGATGAATGCTGCAGCTATGCTGGGTACTTCTAAAACTGCTCACCAGGCAGAGATTGAATCGGCTTGTGAATTTGCTGATTTCATGCGTTTTGGTGTGGAGTATATGGTGCAAATCTATAAAGAGCAGCCCATATCCAGTAAAGATATCTGGAATCGTGTAGAATACCGTCCTTTGGAAGGATTCGTTTTTGCACTTACCCCATTTAACTTTACGGCAATTACTGCCAACCTGCCAGCAGCTCCGGCTTTAATGGGTAACACAGTGGTATGGAAACCCTCTAAACTAAACATCTACTCGGCCAACGTAGTTATGGAAATTTTCCGCGAAGCAGGTTTACCGGATGGTGTTATCAACCTGGTATTTGCTTCAGGACCTGTTGTTGCTGATACTGTATTCAAGAGCCCTGATTTTGCTGGTTTCCACTTTACAGGTTCTACACCCGTATTCCAGCAGTCATGGAAGAAGATTGGTGAGAATATCACCAAGTACAAGTCGTATCCACGCATTGTAGGTGAAACCGGTGGAAAAGATTACATCTTTGCTTCACCCAAAGCTGATGCAAAAGCAGTTGCTACTGCTACTGTACGCGGTGCTTTTGAATACCAGGGACAGAAATGTTCTGCTGCTTCAAGAGTTTATCTGCCAGGAAACCTTGCAGATGAGATTCTGGGCTATATCAAGGATGATATCGCTACTGTTAAACAAGGTTCACCTGAAGATTTCAGCAACTTCCTATGTGCTGTAATTGATGAGTCTGCATTCGATAAGCATGCAGGTGCAATCGATATGGCAAAAGATGATGACAGTTGTGAAATCGTTGCCGGTGGTAACTATGATAAATCTAAAGGATACTTCATTGAACCCACTGTGATTAAAACAACCAATCCAAAGTTCTACTCTATGGAAGAAGAGCTTTTCGGACCAGTGGTTACCGTGTATGTTTACGATGAAAACAAGGTGGAAGAAACACTGGATATCCTTGATAACACATCTATGTATGCACTTACCGGTGCTATCTTCTCTCAGGATCGTTATGAAATCGACTTCCTGACCAAGCGCCTGGTGAATACAGCAGGTAACTTCTACGTGAATGACAAACCTACAGGAGCTGTTGTTGGTCAGCAGCCATTTGGCGGAGCAAGAGGTTCCGGAACAAATGACAAGGCAGGTTCTATGTTGAACCAGCTGCGTTGGGTTTCTGCACGTAGTATTAAAGAAAGCTTCGTACCACCTAAGGATTACAGATATCCTTACATGGAAGAAGAATAGACTAACATTACACAAATCAAAAAAGGGAAAGCTCTTGTTTGAGTCTTTCCCTTTTTTTCGTTTACTTTGTAGCAAGAGGTCGCATGAAAATGGAAACGCTCAAAAAAATATGGCAAAAAATCTTTCCTTATGTCAGGAATAAATATATTCTTACCTTTTTGCTTTTCCTCATTTGGATCCTCTTCTTTGACAAAAACAACCTGCTGGAGAGAGCCAGAAACTTAAAACAACTAAAACAACTGGAAAAAGACAAAATATACTACCAGGAACGAATAGAAAAAGATGCTGCCCGGTTGGAGCAACTTAAAACGGATAAAAAGAACCTGGAAAAATTTGCACGTGAACAATACTACATGAAAAAAGAAAACGAAGATATATTCGTTATTGTAGAAGAAAAAGAATAATACCCTTTATCATTTCATCCCCTGCTTATCAAGCTTTCTATAAATTTTCAATAGCTCTTCAAGCTTTCCGAATTCTAATTTATCTTTTTCATAATGCAGAACCGAAAGAAGATTGATGGCCTCCATGCTAATTTCTGATTTTTTGAGAAAACCTTCTTCATGAAGAAAGTTGAGGTATTTCACCACCCTAAAAGCATCCATCCATTGGAAAAAACGTTTTATGAAGCTGTTGTAATTGTTAGTATGTTGAAAAGCCTCCTGTATTTTCAGACTATAATTATTTTCCAGCAGGAATTCCTTCAAAGCTTTTGGAAAATCCTCCGGAATACTTGTTCTTTTCCCTTCGTAAGTAGTCTGTAGTGACCCAAACAGCTTTTTTAATTGCCGGAATGCGCCGAGGGGATAAGTTCGCATTTCCAATCCACTATCCACAATTTTTTCAACGACCGGACCTGTACCAAAAGGAACTCTGTCCGATATCCTGGATGATGGACAAACCCTGGTTTCAGATGTCTCCCTCACTTTACTCAGCGGAAAAACCTTGTGCAAAAAATAAAAATCTTCTCCGGCTTGCTTTCTGTTCATTCCTCCCTGCCTGGCATAGATTTCTGCCATAACTGCAAAAGCAGAACCTACGGTATGGTGGGCATAGGGAAACCCCGACCAGGAAAGGGCTTGCTTAAAATAACGCATATGCAATTCATATTGCACAATGGCATCCCGGTTATTCTCAAAAGGATGTTCAAAATAAATCAGAAGGGTATGAATGTCTTTTTTAAATTGCCGCTCTATTTCAATCAAATAGTTCTCCTCTACCAGCGTATCTGCATCTAGCGAGATAATCGCACCACTGGGATTATTTACCATTTGAAATCTTCTCAACGCTTCATCCATCCCAATTTTACGAGCCAATCCTGCTCCCGCATGTTTCTTTGGTAAATCAGGAGCATGAAGAATAAAAAAACGAAGCAGAGCACTTTGATGATCTTGCATCCATTGCTCTGCTTCAACTATTGTATTTCGATTTATTTTCCGAACTTCTTCCCCGTCTGCTTCGGAAGAATTGACTACCACAATAACTTCTGTTGCCGTTGAGGGGAGTTTGCTCTTCCGCAGGGCATTTAAGGTGTCCAATAACTTATCTTCCCGATAAGATGGAACAACAACGACCTGATTCAGTGATCTGTCAGGAGCAGTAAAAATTTGCTGTCCCAGAAAGGTGTTTTTGTGCAGATACCTCTCTAAAGCTTTCACGCTTCCCGTTTATTCTTCTTCCTGCTCTTCAGCGTAAGCTCCATTTAAACCTTTAAGCACATCCTGCGTAATGTTCAATGATTTGTCAGCAAACAAAACAGGACCACCAAAAGCATTGCTCAGGATATAGCGGAATCCTTTTTCTTTATTGTACTCTTCTAAATAGGTCATGATTTTATCCAGCACCTGACGGTTCATTACCTGCTCTTCCTCTGCAAGTCGCATGGTAAGATTATCCTTTAATGCGTAGAGGTTCTGCTCTTTTTTTCCCAATTCCTGCTGCATCATCTGAGCCTTGGTCCGGGTAATCAGTCCTTTATTAATCTTATTCTGAAAATCAGCAAATTCTCTCTCCAGCTTTTGTGTTTCCGATTGAAGTTCAGCCTCAGATTCATCACGCCTTTGCATCAAGGCATCTCTTTTAGCAATGTAAAAATCATATTCCGAAATTAAGGTATCGATATTTACATAAGCAACCGGGTATTCATCTGCTGTAGCTGTTTGAACCGTATCTTCGGCTGCTTTCTTCTCGTCTACTATGGGTTTGTCGCTAAATTGAAAGAAGTATAATACAGCTACGGCTATTATCAACACAACATTCAGTCCTATCGAAAGATTCTTCATCACATTTATTTTTAGTTATTGAATGATTAATTTCTAATTTCTAATTGCAAAAGCAAATATAAATCAATAAGACTGCAAGCTAAAATAAAATGACTGTTTTTTAATCTTATGGAAGGAAAAAATCGTTCTTAAAAGGTTGGACAGGGTATGGGGCGACGTTTCTCACGGTCGGTAAGTCCCTGGTTGAATAGAATGCTCACAGAAATTTCGTGACTTCCTCCGGAAAAACCTACCAGCTGGGATATGGTAAAATCATAACTGTAACCGAAATTAAACTGGTCCAGTTTATAACCCACCAGGAAGGCAATGGCATCATTACTTGCATTGTCCTTGAATACAGGTATCCCCCGATACCATACACCAAGAACAAGCGGCATCTGGTACCAGTACAAGCCGATATCCAGCTGTGAATTCACGTCCTGGTATTTAAATAAGTAAGCCGGCGACAAGCTTTGTCCACTGGGTTTATTATATCTTCGAAGTATGGGAATTTTTGCCCCTCCATAAAACGAAAACTTATAGGGATCTTTGCTTACTCCACCCACCAGGGAGCGATTGGGTTGCAGGATATGGTCCATGGTAAAGCCCACCCAGTATTTCGCACTATACAATAACAACGAGCCGGAAGCATCAATTGCCGACTTGCGTTCCAGAGGTGGCGCTTCGATGGTTCCTCCCTGATCGTCATTGATCAATTCATCACCAAATGTAAGCGAGCTAAAATCCAGGCTGCGTTGTGTATACATAAAATGCAGGCCGGGCCGGAATTGCCATTTGTCGGTAATATGAACATTATAGGAATAAAGCAGGCCAATATTCGTAGTTGCCAGATTCCCACTTCCTGCTTGTTCCCTGAAAAATAACAATCCTACTCCACTTTTTAATCGCGGGAAGTAATGATCATACCCAAATGCATAGGAAATAAAAGCATTGCTAAAGGATGGCCACTGATCACGAAATGAGGCGGTAGCCCTGTCACCATCGTGCGCACCCGCAAAGCTTAGAGCAAGGTATAAAGGATTGGCATAAAACTGTGAAAACTGGGTTTCCTGTCCTTTAACTAT
>CAYVSF010000048.1:0-11328 GCA_964453775.1 uncultured Bacteroidales bacterium | reverse complement strand
TCTCTATTGATGGGGCTCCTTATAAAAAATATCAGGAAAAAATTGAACTGAATGAAGAAAAGCGCTATCACATTCAATATTATAGTGTTGATCATGTTGGAAATGTTGAAGAAATAGATGAAATTAAAATTCACATTGATATCAGCAGTCCAAAAACAAATCTGCAAGTTATAAAAGACAAGTATGACGACATTCTTTCACCTAGAAGTGAAATAAAGCTTACTTCAATTGATAATGGATCAGGAATTAACATCATTTTTTATAGTCTGGACGAAGGCACACTGCAAAAATACAAGCATCCTTTAAACATATCAGGATTAAAAGAAGGAGAGCATTCTATGGTTTATTATGCAGAAGACAATGTTTCCAACAAAGAGAAAAAACAAACTTTCTCCTTTTACCTGGATAAAACAGCGCCTATGATTGTCGATGAACTTCTGGGAAACACCTTTATTGCAAATGGCAAGGAATATGCAAGCGGACGAAGCCGTATAAAGCTCACTGCCATGGATAACAAAGCCGGTGTAAAAGAAATACGTTACAGCATTAATGATGGTGAGTTCCTTCCATATAATCAACCCTTTTATCTAAACAAAGCCGGTTCATTAAACATCAAAACGTTCGTTACCGATAATGTAAATAATCAAACCATTAAAACCATAATATCAAACAAAACCAACCTTTCCTATGTTGATTTATCAGGTCCTGAACCCGGTTACCGCCTTGAAGGTCCAAGTTTTATAAGTCATGATACAGCCTTTATAAGAAACAGTACAAAAATTCTTTTATCTGCCATAGATGAAGAATCCGGCTTAAAAAAGATCGAATACAATATTGATAATCAAGCTATATCCAAATACGAAAATGCCCTTAGCATTGAAAGTGATGGGCTTCATCAATTAAATTACACCGCATATGATAATGTAGATAATAGCAATACAAAATCATTAATTCTTTTTGTTGATGAAAGCGGCCCCGAAATATTTCATCGGTTTAGTATTGCATCAGAAAAATACAAATCACAGGAAGGGAAAAAAATCCCTGTATATCCTTCACATGTCGTACTATTTCTTTCAGCAACCGATGAACATGTGGGATATGACAAGATGCATTACACCATTGAAGGAGAACCTACCAAAAGATATACAACCCTGATAGACGGGTTCAAAGAAGGAAACCTTTATTCAATGAATGTGGAAGCCAGGGATAAACTGGGAAATAAGAGTGCAATCAGTATTGAATTTTTTATAGAATAAAAACACGCTTACATGCAGCGCTATCTCATATTACTTCTATTAACTATAAGTATTTGTTTTTCCCTTCATTCTCAGGAAGAAACAAACATTGAGAACCTTAAGAATCAGATAAGTCAACAAGAGAACAATCCGGTACAAAAAGCAGAACTATTAAATAAACTGGGTTATGCTTATTGGAATAATCAGTTCTACGAGAAGGCCATTTCTTCATTTAATGCATCCATTCAAATAAATCAGGAATTAAAAAACACCAATGCGATAAAAACCCTTTACTACAATATTGGGCTTATTTCTTCCGAACAGAATAAATACAATTCAGCACTAGAGGCCTTTGAAAAAGGTCTTCAGAATGCCAGGAAGTTAAAACAAAAATATGGTATTTATAATGGTTTAATTAATAAAGCTTCAAGCCTTCAACTTTTGGAGAAATATACCGAAGCTTCAGAAATCCTGGAGGAAGCCTTAAGTTTGGCAAAAGAAATGAATGACCTTAAAAAGACAAGAACAGTTTACGGAATGCTGGCAGAAGGATATGAGGCATTAGGAAATTCACAGGAGGCCATGAAATACTTTGATCTGTTTTCCACCATTGACAAACATATTAAAGCCGAAGAAATAAAGGAAATAACAGCCCAAAGCAAGGAAGAAGTTGAAAAAGCAAAGGCTGAAAAAGATGCCCAGGAAAAAGAACTGCATCAAACAACAAGTCAATTAACGGTTACCCAAGACTCGCTAAAAAAAACAGAAGCGCTGGTAATAAAGAAGCAATTGGAATTACAATTAAAAGCTGCACAGGAAAAAAGACTCCAGGAACAGTTAAAAAATGAACGGCTTATACGCTATGGCCTGATGGCCTTTGCCATTTTTATTCTTTTATTTATTTTAATTATCTACTCTCAATTCCGTCAAAAAAAGAAAGCAAACCAAAAGCTGGCAAAAAGCAATCGTCAAATCAACCAGCAAAAAGAAGAAATAGAGCAGCAAAGAGATCTTGCCAACAGGCAAAAGCAAAAAATTACCGATAGCATTCTATATGCACGAAGAATCCAAACAGCACTGCTACCCCCTGATAATTATATCTCAAGAATTCTGCCCGAGCACTTGATATTCTTTAAACCCAGGGACATTGTTAGCGGAGATTTTTATTGGTTAACATCCAAAGATGAAAAAGTTGTTTTCGCTGCTGCAGACTCTACAGGACATGGGGTTCCAGGAGCTTTCATGAGCATGCTGGGAATCGCCTTTTTAAATGAAATTGTCAATAAAATTACAGAGAATGAACATATCTATTCCCTGCAGGCAAATGAAATCTTAAATCAACTTAGAAGTTATGTAATTGAATCATTACGTCAAAGCGGAAAAAAAAATGAAGCAAAAGATGGCATAGATATCGCTATTTGTATTCTTGACCTAAAAAAGAATAAACTGCAATATGCAGGCGCACATAATCCCCTCATCATAATACGCGACAATAAAATAATTCAAATTAAAGCCGACAGAATGCCGGTAAGCTTTCGTAAAAATGCCAAAGATAGCTTTACCAACCATGAAATCGAAATTAAATCTGAGGATAGAATATATATGTTTTCAGATGGATTCCCCGACCAAATAGGTGGCGACAGAGGGATGAAATATATGTCAAGAAAATTTAAGGAGCTTTTACTTTCAATACACCAGGAAGATTTTTCAAAACAAAAAGAAATACTGGAACATACTTTTATGGAATGGAAAGGGGAATATGCCCAGTTGGATGATATCTTAGTTGCCGGGTTCAAGCCAAGAATTAATAAATCGGTTCCATCAGAACGCGAACATTATGACTTTAGCGATAAAACAATACTCATCGCTGAAGACACAGAAATGAATTTCATCTTTTTAAGGGAAGCCCTTAAAAATACAGGAGCTACTATTCTTTGGGCTAAAGATGGAAAAGAAGCGATTAAAATTGCAGAAAAAGAAAATCAGATTGATCTCATTCTTATGGATATTAACATGCCGGGTCTGGATGGTTTTGAAACCACTAAACAGATAAAATCACGCCATAATATTCCGATAATAGCACAAACAGCATTAAGCATTGATGAAGCAGATAAAAAAGCAAAAGAAGCCGGTTGTGATGCTTTTATCCTAAAACCCATTCGACTAAAAGCTTTTCTGGAAACCCTTCATAACTATTTGAAATAAATTATCATTCATGGAAGCATTTATCAAAGAAGAAAAAGTAGAAACACCTGCTATTTCCCTGGATAAGGAAGCAGATAAATTTGAAATCAGTGGGAAATCATTCCCGGAAGAAACAAAAGACTTTTACGAACCTGTTTTAAACTGGTTGGAAGAATACGCAGAGCAAGCAAATCCTAAAACCAACTTTCATTTCAAACTGGATTATTACAATTCTTCTACTTCCACGATGATCCTTGAGATGCTTTATATTCTTGAAAGGATTAATAAAGTAGGAAAGGAAGTTAAAATTCACTGGTATTATCAGGATATTGATGATGACATGAAGGAGGCAGGAGAAGAGTTTGCAGAGATGATTGATGCGCCTTTCGCATTTATTCCCCTTGTGCAGAACGATAAAGCATAAATACCAAATGAAAAACAGGGCACTGAGGCCCTGTTCATATTTTTAAGCAAGAAGTATTAATCAATCACTTTCGTTTCTTTCCCTACCTTAACAAACGCCTCTAAAGCTTTATCGAGGTGCTCTTTCTCATGAGCGGCAGAAACCTGTACCCTAATTCTGGCTTCTCCTTTGGGTACAACTGGATAGTAAAATCCAATAACATAAATACCTTCGTCCAGTAAACGTGCTGCAAAATCCTGAGATAATTTCGCATCATAGAGCATCACAGCAAGAATGGCAGATTCTGTTGGCTTAATATCAAAGCCGGCATCCATCATCTTCTTTTTAAAATAATCGCGATTATCCATTAATTTAGTATGTAGATGATCAGACTCTTTAAGCATGTCAAAGACTTGAATGCTGGCCTGGACAACTGCTGGGGGTATGGAATTTGAAAATAAATACGGACGCGAGCGCTGTCTCAACAATTCAATAATTTCCTTTCTCCCAGTTGTGAATCCGCCAATCGCGCCACCAAATGCTTTGCCTAGTGTGCCAGTTATGATATCTACCTTTCCGCGAACATCAAATAATTCTGTTACTCCACGCCCGGTTTCACCTACAACCCCTGCCGAGTGGCATTCATCAACCATCACGAGGGCATCATACTTTTCGGCCAATTCAACCATTTTATCTAAAGGAGCTACATTTCCGTCCATCGAAAATACGCCATCTGTTACGATTATACGGAATCTTTGTGCCTGTGCCAGTTTAAGCTGCTGCTCCAAATCTTCCAGATCCCCGTTTTTATAACGATAACGCTGTGCTTTTGACAATCTTACCCCGTCAATAATTGAGGCGTGGTTCAAAGAATCGGAAATAATGGCGTCTTCTTTGGTTAACATGGGTTCAAAGATTCCTCCATTGGCATCAAAACAAGCTGCATACAGAATAGTATCTTCTGTGCCAAAATACTCAGCAATTTTTGCTTCCAGTTCTTTATGAATATCCTGTGTTCCACAGATAAAACGAACAGAACTCATCCCGTATCCACGAGCATCCATCCCCTGCTTGGCTGCTTCAACAAGTTCCGGGTTATCCGATAAGCCCAAATAGTTATTGGCACAAAAGTTTAAAACCTTTTCTCCTGTGGAAATGGTAATTTCTGCATTTTGTGTAGAGGTAATAATTCGTTCTTCCTTGTATAATCCTGCCTCTTTGATGGATGATATTTCCTTTTGTAGATGTTCTTTAATTTTTCCGTACATATTTGAATATTTTTGGTTTCAAGTGTCTCAAAATTACAATATTTTTAGCCATGATGAAATGCCAGAGAAAGAATTTCACTGATTCATGAAAAAGACACACGAAATAGTTAACGGAAAATCAGGACAATAGGGGCTTTCTAATAAAATTTCAAATATTTTTTCCTCCGGGATGTTGTATATTTAATAAAAAGCTTTTACTTTTGCTCCGCAAATCCGCTGAAAGGATTTAAAACTCCTCAGTAGCTCAGTTGGTTAGAGCACCTGACTGTTAATCAGGGGGTCGTAGGTTCAAGTCCTACCTGGGGAGCGAAAAAGCCCGGTTCAAATGAGCCGGGCTTTTTGTTTGGAGCTTCTTTATGACTTTAAAACAAACCATGAATTTCAGCATCTATCTTATCGATTACATTTCGCAAATCCTGCTGGTTTTCAGTAAAATTAGTATTGTCCACATCAATAATCAAACGATTTCCCAGGTTATAGGAGTTAATCCAGGCTTCATAGCGCTCATTCAGTCGCTTTAAATAGTCCAATCGAATCGAATTCTCATAGTCCCTTCCACGCTTTTGTATCTGATTCACCAGAGTAGGTACAGAACCCCTCAAATAAATTAACAAATCGGGGGGTTGAATAAGGCTGGTCATCAAATTAAAAAGCGTGAAATAATTTTCAAAATCCCTGGTAGACATCAACCCCATTGAATGAAGGTTAGGCGCAAATATGTAGGCATCTTCGTAAATTGTTCGGTCCTGTATTACTGTCTTGCCGCTTTCTCGTATTTTAAGAATCTGATTCAATCTGCTGTTCAAAAAATAAATCTGCAAGTTGAAGGACCAACGTTGCATATCTTCATAAAAATCATTTAAATACGGGTTTTCATCAACATCTTCATAATGTGCATCCCAGTTGTAATGTTTTGCCAACAAACCGGCAAGTGTTGTTTTTCCGGAACCTATATTTCCGGCGATGGCAATATGCATTGCTTTACTCTCTTTTTCTGCAGTCATAATTGTATGATTAACGTCTTTTTATTTTCTGATTAAATAAAGTAGGTTTCTCCTCAAATAACGAAGGATAATCCTCGTCAAACTTTCTCAAAACCGAACTAATAATTATCTCTCTCATAAATTTGGAGCGGTTCCGGATTTTATATTTATCACAATAGTAATTAATTGCCTGTATCTCCCTTTGATTAAATAATATAGCTCTCCTGTATTTGCGCTTTAAACTTGGATCCTTTTTATGCTGATTTTTTTGTTTCTTTCCCATTCCCGGATTTAATATGCTCTAATTTATAAATAATTACTGTGTGCCCGTAAAGCAAGTACAATTTATTTTGAACAATTCTACCCTGCTTCTGGCTTATTTGTTCTATATCAAGTTCTAATAGTTGCTTTTCATAACTTTCTGGATCGTATATGACAAGTTTATCCTGTTGTAGAAAAGTCAATTGCTTATTTATGAATGAAATCATATCAGTTGCCTTTATTGGATGCTCAACAAAATAAAAATCATCACTACCGGCAATTAATATGTTCATGCCTTCCTGCTGAATAATTAACTGCCGCTTCCATTCATATAAAAATGTCTTCACCGCTTCCGATGAATTCAACCAGTTCTGCAGGCGATTGCTCCTTTTCCTTAAACGAAGATCCTCGTCATAATAATGCAGCTGTTTTTCCCTTCCGTCCAGCAACCAAAATCCATTTTCAGATGAGCTGGCACATGCTAAAACATCATAATGTTCCAAATCATCTAAAAAAACAGGATCGCCTATCGGGGTTAGCTGATTATCAAAAAAAAGAATTTGATTGTAAAAAGGATTAAAAAGAAGCGGTTTTAATGGGTTTGAAACATCCAGTTGAAACTCTTCCTGCAATAAATCTCCACTATAGCTGTATTCTTTCCGGTCTTTTGTAAGAACATACAGTTCTTTTGTCTCGCTTAAGTAGTAAATCTGCCCCATTTGATCGACCCAAAAACGTTCTGCATTTTCTGACAATTGTATCGTTTCTGCTTTCTTAAGAATCAGACTATCCGTTGGAGAGAGCAGTGTTAACCCTGTAAACACAAACAAAAACGATAAAAAATGCATTATTCCCGGTTCATTTTAATCAAGTCATCAATGTATTTCCTGTTATTTGCCAGACGTGGCACCTTATTTTGCCCTCCAATTTTCCCCCTTTTCTTCATCCAGCTATAAAACAAACCATCTTTTGCGCGATGCACCTTTGGAAGTGCAAGCGTGATGTCTTTATACCTCTTGGCCTCATAATCTGAATTTACGTCCTGAAGCGATTTATCAAGTATTTTTACAAACTGCATCAGGTTTTCCGGAGCTTTTTCAAATTCAATCACCCATTCATGGGCACCCTGGCTATCAGTTTTCATAAAAATAGGCGCTGCAGTATAGTCTTTAATCATTGCCCCGGTTTTTTCACAGGCAATATTTAATGCTTTTTCGGCATTGTCCACAATAACCTCCTCTCCAAAGGCATTGATAAAATGCTTGGTCCTTCCGGATATCTTAATCATATGCGGATAGAGGGAGGTGAAAACGACAGTGTCTCCCAGCATATATCTCCATAATCCTGAATTTGTTGATATAACAATGGCATAATTTTGATTTAACTCAACCTCTCCAATATGCAATACTTTTGGCTGTTCCTTATCGATCTCTTCCAGGGGAATAAATTCATAAAAAATTCCATAGTCTAACATTAGTAACATATCACGGCGCGAAGGATAGTCCTGAATGCCAAAGAAACCCTCGGATGCATTATACGTTTCAAGGTAGTTCATGTTTTCTGATGGAATCAGCTTCTTAAACTGCTCGCGATAAGGTTCAAAACTCACTCCTCCATGCGCAAAAAGCTCCAGATTCGGCCAAACTTCCAGCAAATTATCCTTTCCGGTTTCTTTTAAGATGGCTTTAATAAGAACTAACATCCATGAAGGAACTCCTGCCAGATTTGTTACATTTTCCTTCACTGTAGCCTCAATAATACGCTGTAGCTTCTCTTCCCATTCGCTTAATAGCGCTATTTCCTGACTGGGTGTTTTAATAAAACTGGCCCAAAACGGCAAGTTTTCAATCAAAATAGCACTCAAATCCCCATAAAAAGATTGGTTATTCACTTTATTGATTTGATGACTCCCTCCAAGCGTAAGTCCTTTTCCTGAAAATATCTCCGTCTCGGGATAATTGGCTGTATAAATAGCTAAAATATCTTTGCCCCCACGAAAGTGACAGTCTTCAAGGGCTTCCTTGCTTACAGGAATAAATTTACTTTTATCACTTGTTGTTCCTGATGACTTGGCAAACCATTTAATCTCCGAGGGCCAAAGTATATTCTGCTCGCCTTTCATTAAACGTTCAACATAGGGTTTTACATCTTCATAAGTTTGTATGGGAACCCGTTCCTGGAAGGTTTCAATGCTGGTAATCGATTTGTAATCATGAGCCTCCCCCCATTCCGTCGATTTGGCTCTATTCACCAGTTTGAACAGACTCTCCCTTTGCACATCAAAAGGAAACTTTTTAAACAAATCGATCTGATACAATCGTTTAAAATTCAGCCAGGTAACTATTGAATTTATTAAAGGCATATTGTTAGGGCTTAAAGATATTAAGGTCAAATATACTTAATAATATCGATTTTTTAAATGGAAGAGAAAATTGACATTGGTTTCACTCAAACCTTATGAAAACGGGATCTATTTCTTCTTTTTGATATGACTCCCTTATAAATGTCAGATAATATAAACCCTAAGCATGCAAATCACGCTGTTGCATGATAAAACAGAATATTTAACTGATCACTAAACAAATCATTCACAAAGTTTCTTCAAACGCTCTACGATCGCTGTCAGATTTTTTTCTGATTTTGCAAAATTAATGCCCATTAAATGATTGTCTACTGCATCATGATAAAAAGCTGACAATGGGAAAACAGCCAAATTCGCTTCTTCCAGCAAACGTAAGGTAAACACCTGTTCTTTCTCTTCGGAAACTTCTGAAAAATCGACTAACTGAAAATAACCACCAGAAACATCTATTGGCTTATAAGAGGTGCTTTTCAAGATCCCGGATAAAAAATCTTTAGCCTCCTGATAAGACTGGCGCAAGCTTTCTTCTTCTCTAAACCCTTTTAAAAACTCATACATCGCTACCTGCAGCGGGCTGGCTGAAGAATTGACCTGGAAAATATGATATTTTCTAAACTGCCGACTTAATTTTTCCGGTGCAAGACAATAGCCCAATCTCCAACCTGGAACATTAAATAACTTCCCAAGCGATCGAACAACAATGCTTCGCTCTGCCAGAACAGGATCCTGAACAAGACTGGAATATGGATGGGGTGAATATACCAGGTTTTCAAAGGACTCATCTCCAACCAGCACAATTTTAGTACCCTGGATGATCTTTTTTAACTGCTTGAAATCTTCCGCCGAAAAGACGCTCCCTGTAGGATTATGCGGGATATTCACCACAATAATCCTGGTTCTTGTATTGATAAGTTTTTGTACCTTTTCCCAGTCTACACTAAAATCGGGAGCTTTCAGCTGCACATATATAGCCTTACCCCCATTTTTCTCAATTGCCGGTGTATAATTGGTATAGGCCGGTTCAAAAACAATCACTTCATCACCCTCCTCTATCAATGCACTCAAGCTGGTAAAAACAGCTTGAATAGCTCCGGAGGTAATGGTAACTTCTGTTTTAGGTTGAAAAGTAATGCCATAACGACTCTCTGTAAATGAAGCAATTATTTCACGAAGACCAGGCAAGCCATTTGGCTCACAATAGCTTGAATTTCCAGCAGCAATAGCCTTACTCCCTTCTTTCAAGAGTGCAACAGGCTGACCAAAATCAATGTCCGGCTGAGTTGCGTTAATGGCATTAAACTCTTTTGCTTTTTCTGATATATAAGCAAAAATATCTTTGCCAAGATGGTTTACATTTGGTTTTATCATATAAATAGTGTTCTTCTGGGTTTTTCTGAATCGCAAATGTATAAAAAAGAATTCATTCTACATCTGATATTTACTTTATTGGCAATCAGTGAATTCTCTTTTTCTATATCTTCGAACAATTGCAAAACCATTCTTTCTTTCAATCCATTATAATTTATTTCCTGCAATTACGATGATATAAAAAAAAGTCTGTTCCAGGGAAGAAATTTGACTTATGCTTTAGAATTATTTATAAAAGTAAGCTTTGGAAGGTTTAATGAAAAACTTCTTTCAATACAACTGCACTTTTTATCGCACCTATTCCTTCCATATGCAATTGATAAAAATCTATTAAATGCTCTAATAAACGGTTGCGTTGAGCGTAAGGAAATTGCTGAATATTCTCTGTTCCCGGCACAATGTCCATAAGGCTTCTAAAAACCTTTCCATCCTCCTTTTCTAAGAAAAAAGGATGCATTGGTTTTTGTCCGGTAAAAGCTCCATTCTTCAAATCAAAATAAGCATTCCATTCAGAATAGTTATTATTAGGGCCAAATCCTAAATGTCTGGAAAGCTGTATCATAAATACAAGGTGAAAAACCTCCAGTCCTTCTTCAATTAAATCAAGAAGTTGAATATAGTGAAAAAGAAAATCAAACAAAACCTCGTTCTTTTCTTCTTCCTGAAGAGCCCGGTATACTATTTCCGCAGAAAAAATGGCCAGACTTTGTCTTCTCAAATCAAATGGAATTTGCTCAAATGCAACATCCAACTGCATCTCCCGGAGTTGTTGTACCTCCCTGTTGTCTTTATGATCCACCTCAAGGTTATGAATGTAGAGGGGTTGTAACAGCACTTTTTTATTTTTGCCGCCTTTCCCTTTTATTCCTCTCATAAAATATGCAACACGCCCAAATTCCCGGGTATAGAAGGTAGCGATATAACTGCTTTCACTATACTTAATTCCATGTAAAAAAATGGCTTTTGTTTTTGCCAGCATGTGTCCTTCAGTTAATAAACTACAAAAGTAAGAAACTGTGGTCGTTTTTTAGAATAATTTTTCCCCATAAGCTGAACTGTTTGACGAACAGCATAATTAAAGGTACAAAAATCAGCCGGGGAATTTTACAAATTCAATTATCAGCCGTAAATTTGTCTCGTACTTACAAAGACAACACCTTTTTCTTTACATATTATTTAATCAACCTGAATAGCTGTTTTCAAGATGAAAAAAACAATCCTGTATTTAAGCCTCCTTGTATTGCTACTCTTGATGGGTACCCCT
>CAYVSF010000047.1:0-11367 GCA_964453775.1 uncultured Bacteroidales bacterium | reverse complement strand
TCAAACTTTGGCATAACAGAGAAATTATTTTAACTTCGTAGCTTAATGAAAATCGAACAAAACTAAAACTATAACTATGAATTTCAGAACAATTGCTATTCTTTTTTTATCGGGGATCGTATTGGCATCCTGCTCCAATGGTGTAAATACCAATAAGAAACTTACCACAGAGTTAGATTCTGTAAGCTACAGTCTGGGTATAGATGTGGCAAAAAATATCCAATCGGGTTATGTAAAAGAGCTGGACTATGATGCATTTGCTAAAGGCTTAAAAGATGTAATGGAAGATAATGAACTTGCCATTGATGAATCCAGCATGCGCCCAATTATTAATGCATACTTTCAAAAAGCAAACCAGGAAGCCGTGCAGGCCAATCTGATTGAAGGAAGAGAATTCCTGGAAGAAAACAAAACAAAAGAAGGAGTGCAGGTTACAGAAAGCGGACTCCAATACAAAGTACTGGAAGAAGGAACCGGAATTCAACCTGTAGGAACCGACAGCGTTGTGGTTCATTATACAGGAACGCTAATCGATGGCACTGTATTTGACAGCTCCTACGATCGCGGACAACCTGCGCGATTTGTGTTAAACCAGGTTATTCCAGGTTGGAAAGAAGGTGTAATGCTGATGAAAGAAGGTGCGAAGTATAAATTGTATCTTCCCACAGAATTGGCTTATGCAACAAGAGTTAGACAGGGCGGACCTATTCCTCCAAATGCAGCACTTATTTTCGAAGTAGAACTTCTGGAAGTTATCCAAAATCCGGTAGAAGAATAATTTAAATCTTATAGCATAGGCAAAAGGATCTGTGAACAACCCGTTTGCAGATCCTTTTTATCAATAAGCAAAACAACAAACAAGAACAAGAACCAAATCAAAATGACAAAAGCAGAAATAAAAACAGAAAAAGGAATCATGAAAGTGTCCTTTTTCGAAAAAGATGCTCCCAATACGGTAGATAATTTTGTAAAACTCTCCAAAAAAGGATTTTACGATGGATTAAATTTTCATCGTGTGATCCCTGATTTCGTTATCCAGGGTGGCTGTCCAGATGGAACAGGAATGGGAGGCCCCGGCTATACTATTAAATGCGAGTTAGACGGAGACAATCAATACCACGATCGCGGAGTTCTTTCTATGGCTCATGCAGGTAGAGATACCGGTGGCTCACAATTCTTTATCTGCCATAAGCGTGAAAACACAAAACACCTGGACAGGCAACACACCGTCTTTGGGAAAGTTTTTGAAGGTCTGGATGTAATTGATAAAATCAGGCAGGGAGATAAAATTGAAAAAATCACCATTTACGAAGAATAAAATAGTATTATGAGTTTTGAATTGCAAGGGAAGCTCATTGAAAAATGGGACACTGTACAGGTCAATGATCGCTTCAAAAAAAGAGAATTTGTTATCGTAACAGAAGAGAACAATAAAGGAATGGTTTTTAATGAAACCATCAAATTTCAACTGGTACAGGATCGATGCAATTTGCTGGATCCGATAGAACTCAACTCCGATATCAAAGTCAGTTTCAACATCAAAGGCAATAAATGGGAACGGGACGGTAAAGTGAACTATTTCACAAATTTGGATGCATGGAAAATTGAGCAGGTTGCACAATCCAACGCACCAGACCCATCAAATGACGTACCACCTCCTGGTTTGGATGATCTTCCCCCAGAGGCTCCTGAAGATGATCTGCCTTTTTAAAAGATTAAAACTGCTGCAAACTGTGGCAGTTTTTTTATTCCCACAAAAGCCTCACCCGGCAAACTTCCTTATCCTGTGTTAATGAATGGATGGAATAAAGCTCCTGTGCCTCTTTGATGCTCTTATAAACCGCAACATTTTCCCCTCCCTTTAATTCTCCAAGGTAATTCACTTCCAACTCTTTTACTCTCGACACTTTGAATCTTTCATAAGGTACAGTGTCCAGTATCCAACGGATGTACGTGGCATTATTTACATGCACATTGACATCCAAATCGCTATACTTCACCTCAAGTTCACTCAGCTTCTGCGGCGATGGCAGCAAGGGTACTTTATTTAGTTTTTCATGAATGGCATCTGCCTGATGAAATTCATCCGGTTCAAAATCTACCATCGACAGTTTTTTGGGTCGCTTACTTTTCATGTCTACGATTAGCCATACACTTGTTGATGTAGCTAAAAGCACATCTTTCCTCCTGACCTCAAAGTCGCGAAGCGCCAGAAAGCCTTTCATTTCTTTCGGCCAGGTTTTTACAACAACTTCATCTTTCCATACCGGGTATTTTTCCAATCGAATAAGTACTTTCGATAAGACCCAGGCAACTCCCTGCTCCTGCATAAATTCATACCCAAAATGATTCGCTTTTGCATGCTCCCAGGCAGCTTCCTGAAAATAATGCATCAGCGACGGTATCGTTAAATAAGAGGCATAATAAACATCGAAAGAACGTACCTGGAAATTATAACTTTCATGGGGTGAAATGATTTTCATATCCAATCGATTTTTAGAACTATCAATTATTTTTGCTTCCTGTATTTTAGATAAGGCTATAATTAAAGTAGCTATAAATATTTAATGCCATAACCACTACTTACTAAAGCTTTATCAAACTTACATTTTTTACCTCAACATAACTAAAAAATATAAGCTTCTAAAAATCTCCAATAGTTATTTCCCTGATCCAAAAATTATTACTAACTTCACTTGACAAAATTTTTAATTTTGAAAAGATCCAGAAAATACCCGTTACGATTTCATCTTTCATGGATTCTCACAGGCATCATTCTGCTCTTCATCACATTAATTTATAGCTCTCCGGAGAAAATAAAATTAATAGAGCAGGGAAGCTTCGATGAAAATGCTTTCATGCATTATGATGATTTAAATAATGACGGAGTCAAAGAAAAGCTATTTTATCACCACTATCACGCACTTCAAAATCCCAATGTATTCCTTTACGAAAAAAACAGCCAAATTAAAGAAATCTGGTCCCTAAAAGGTAAATCATTTAAAGGCAATACTTTATTTTGTCTTGATATCAATAGCGACGGGGAGAAGGAATGTTACACCTTTACAATTAAAGATGATAAATTATGGCTGCATCTTATATTTACAAGCTACCATAACAGCGAGCTCATCCATTCCTACCCGGTTCAACTGCCAAAAGAAACAGCCAATAACCCACATGTTTATTTTCTGGATTGTTTAGACACCAACCAGGATAAAATCAAAGAAATCCTCTTTACAATAGATTCAGATAAAAGCAACAAATTCATCTATCGCTTTGATTTTTCAGCAAAAAAAATCACGCAAATTCAAACCAACATTAAAATAGAAAGCATACAAAAAACAGTTCATTCAAATAACTTAAGAGCTTATATTGCACTCGCAAAAAATGCAAATAAAAATATCTATCAAATACATCAACTATCCAGTGAACTTAAAGTAACACATTCATCCCCTTTACATGTTAACCCTGGGGATGAAATCTCCATGTTGACAGAAAAAAACAAATGCATTCTTTTGCGAACAAATGCAATAAGCAATCAGCAGCATTTAACAATTCTATCGCCGAAAGGAGAAATTGAAGCAGAAAAAAAGATAGGAAGTAAAACAGGTGACATATATGCTCTTCTGGGTGCAGATGAGAAAAATATTTGGCTGACCAAAGATTCTAAACTTATTGCATTCAATTATCAACTTGAACCAAATAAAAATACTTTCTTCAGTCAACTTATTAATACAGATAAGCTTCGATCAAATGCCACAAGGTATCTGGCAAATAAAGACCTAAATCAGAAGCTTAACATAAATTACCTACCCATATCGGATGAGTTGAAAATAGCAGAAGAACTTAAAAAGAAAATAAAAATACAGGATCTTAGTAATTCCAAAGGAGAACGCACGTTCTTCTTACAGTCAGAATCAACATGGTATCTTTTCAAAATAGAGCAGAACCTGCTTTTTTACATGGGTATCGGACTGTTTTTGTTGTTCATTATTATCCCGGCATTTTTGCTTCTAAGACAGCCGATAAGAAAAAAAATAAGGTATGCAATCCTAAGAAAAAAAAGGAAATCACAAATCCACCCGCCTGGGAATAAAGATCAAATTTTAACATACAAATTAGAAAAACGGCATTTTAGTGAACTGATGCAGCTGGCTGATATACCTCTTAACACAGATAAGAGTATACCAACCGGAATTTTGAATGACTTTCCCATAACTGAAATATTACATGATATATGTGTGTATTATAGCAAGGATAAATTACATATTATCCCTGCAATTTATCCGTTCAAAAAATGGAACCCGCTAGAAAAGAAGGAAAAGATATTTTTACTGAAGGTCATTAAGGGCATACTTAGCCAATTAGATAATAAGACGGATTATCGGAAGGTGTATTTGCATATTATCGAGTATCCGTCTCATATTCAGATCCTGCTGGAAGATATTAATCAATCTGACAAGAAGCACTATCAACCGTTTTTATCAGAAATTGAAGCTAGCGGAAATCTTTATAATACCAGCTTCTCAATAGATGTAAGCGAAAGGAAGGGGACCCTTGTAAAAGTAAAAATTCCCCTCAGCAAAAAAACGAAAACCCATGAGAAAAAAATTAAAATAATCATAGCAGAAGATCATGATGTAAGTCTTTTTGGGCTCATAAGCCTCCTAAAAAGAGAACAGGATATTGAGATTGCAGGGACGGCTAAAAATGGGCAGGAAGTCCTGGCCCTGCTAAAAAGCAAGAAGGCTGATATTGTAATTACTGATATTGCTATGCCTGATATGGATGGGATTGAGTTATCTGCCGCCTTAAATGAAAACTATCCGGAAATAAGAACCATTGTTTTTACCATGTATATGGAGAACTGGTTCATTGAAAAACTTTTGGAGAATAAAGTAAAAGGCTTTGTTTCCAAAAGCTCCAGAACCACAGAACTAATTGAAGCCATAAAAAATGCTTACAAAGGATTGAACTACTACTGTCCAAATTTTGAGAAAAAAATGAAACCAAACACTATACAACCAGCTTCTGTAGTAAATTACATGCCTGCGCAACTTTCCAAAATGGAAACTGATATTCTTCGGGTATACTGCACAACGCAAAATCCGGATATCATTGCAGATAAGCTGGATGTAAGCACCGATTCTGTTATTACATTCCTCGAAATACTTTCGCAAAAACTTAGAACGAACACTCCCGGGCAACTTAAAAAATATGCCTATAAGTTCTATGAAAGGCCAAGCAAAAATCTCAACTAAGCTTATTTAGAATCATTCTTTTTTATACCTTTGTCTTCTGAAAAAGGGAATATCTATATGAGAGAAAACAAGGAGAACTTCGAAGATAAGATTGATGAGATCTCAAAAGCACTGGAGTCCCATCCGAATAATAAAAATCTATTGGTAAAGAGAGCTGATATCTACTTTAAAACAAATCATCTCGGTAGAGCATTAAATGACCTTAGAAAGGCACTAAAAACAAGTCCAGAATCAAAGGAAATCAAAACGAAAATTGAAACAATAGAACAAATACTCAAAAATCAGGCCCTGGATATCTACGCTTCTACAAACCTAAATAATGATCCCTGGTTCGAATGAGTATAGAATGCAAATATCAAATTAATAAAGAAGAGGTTGATTTTATCTACAGAATCCTGATAACCATTAAAAGGGTTTGGTATTTATATCTTCCGGATGTCTTTTTGCTGATTTGGATTTTATGGCCTCCCTTCTCCATGGAAAAATTAAAAATCTTCATCATAGCCATCCTGCTACTTGGATTCCGGGATATCACAATTATTAAACAAAGTCAGTACTATATGGAAAGGCTTAAAATAGAAGGGAGTAAGGCATTTCTTCAAATCCTAAATTTTAGCAAAACTCATAAAGTGGCCGAGCATCATGTTGATGCTCTAAACATTCAACTTAACAAAAGATTTTGTTGCAGCTATATGGATATCTACCTGGACAATAAGCTGCTTCACCGACAATATGCCGTTGGCAGCTACAATTTTCAAAAGCTGCATTACCTGGCAGAAAAGGTAAAGCAATATCAGAATGAAAATGGCAAGACAAAAGAGCAATCCGGTTAATCAATTCTTTTTGCAGTAAGAATAACACTTTCCGTATGAAAGTATCCATTCCCGTTCTCAAGATTCCCGGAAGAAACCGGTGTAATTTGAACCAACTTGTACCCTTCCTCTTCAAGTTTATTGCTGTGTTGGGCAATCTCTTGAGCCAGATCATCTGCATCAACAACACTTTCATCGTTGGACTCTGGATTTGACCAGTAAGTGGACCGCGTATGTATAACTATTGTTTTGTACATAAAACTAAAATTTGGTTATATCTTTATACCCTCTTTAAAAAAAATTGTTGCAGGGAATCCTACTATGAAAAAACCATGTTTTTTAGAAGCCACTGATAATAAAATACATAAAAGTTGGAATATTTTTTTAACAAAAGAAATCATTCAGCTACTTCATAGCATTGAATCAGAAATAAAAAATGATACCATAAATCCGGAAACAAAAAATGTCTTAAGATTTCTTGAGCAGGATTTAGAAAAGATAAAAATTCTAATTTTAGGACAGGATCCTTACCCACAAAATGGGGCAGCTACAGGCAGGGCCTTTGAGGTGGGTAATTTAGAGAGTTGGCTGGTTCCGTTCCGCAATATCTCCCTTAAAAATATTGTAAGGGCAATTTATCAATCGGAATATGGAAAAACGATGAAATTTGCAGAACTCAAAGAAAAAATAGAAAAGGGTTCCTTTCCTATAAAAGCACCAGACCAACTTTTTGAATCCTGGAGCCAACAAGGCGTTCTTTTACTCAATACATCTTTTACCTGCAAAGCTGGGCAACCGGGAAGTCATGCCCATGTTTGGAAACCTTTCACAAAAAAACTACTGGAATTCATTGCGGTGAATAGGTCGGATATCATCTGGTTCCTATGGGGAAACCATGCCATAAATATCACATCAGATATCCCAGTGAAAAACAAGCTGGAAACCATGCACCCCATGATGTGTTATGCATCAAAGAGCCGGCCCGGGGATTTTCTCTTTGGAGAAATCAATCCTTTTAAATCAACTTCTTCTATTATCAACTGGATGGGAAATTAATGCGAATAGTTTACTATGTATTCCTCCAGCAGATGCTGAAAAGCCAGCTGAACCTTTTGTAAGAGCGGATGCTGAACATGATACGTCTTATCAGACAGGGATGCAACAGGCATTACATGTATGGAAGTCCCTGTTAAAAAAGCGGCTTCGGCATGTAGAGCTTCCTCCAAATTAATCGTTGTTTCTTGGTAGGGAATTTCATTTTTATCCAATGCTTCCAGAAGTTTCATCCTGCTAATTCCATTCAATACTTGATCGGAGGGCGGTGTGATAATGCTACCTTCTTTAATACAAAAAAAATTGGTTCGGCTGCCTTCGGTAATCGTATTTTCGGCTGTTACCAGCAACACCTCAAAAAGATTTTTAGCTTCGATAAGCTCATCGGCTCGTCTCCTGGCATCGGTATAGGCTAGTTTTGCATTGGGATTCTGACGTATAGCATAACAAAGATCTGTCTTCACCCCTCTCTTGTATTGCTCTTTCCCGGGAAATGAGTAAGAAGTTGAAAAGATATAACAACGTTGGCCTCTTTTGGTCCTTTCATCAAAAATTATCTCTAACCTGATCCTTCCCTGCTTCATGCCATTTTTATCAATAAGCAGTTGAATATCCCCGGCAATAGCCTGTATAGACTTTCCCAGGGAATAACCGGACAATGTAGCTGAGTTTTTTAGGCGTTTCAAATGGTCCTCTAAAAACAGCGGAACTCCTTTCTCTACCCTTAATATCTCATAAACAGTTACTCCCGGCATTTGCTCAATTTGCTGGGCTTCTTTAACCGGACACAAACTTCCATTGGCAATAAAAAAATTCCCTTTGATATCTGGCATGATCTTATAGCTTTCACACAAAGAAAGAAAAAATTCTGGTTGAAAACCATAGAAGATAGGTATGGTTGAAAAAAGATTTCCGCATTCTTTAAACGTATTCTATTGAAATCATTCTAAATAAACGGTCGAATTCGAAAAAAAAGATAATATTGCTACATTTGTTTAGCAGGAAAATAAATACTAACCCCAAATTTAACCTATGCAAGCAATTAACGATTTTCTACAAGCACTACACGGCTACTTAGGAGGCCATCCATGGTTTGTATTTTTTCTCATAGGTACAGGCCTTTTTTTTACAATTTATTTAAAATTCCCACAACTTAGGTACTTTAGGCATTCCATTAAAATTGTAAGTGGAAAATTTGATCGCAAGGGGGATCAAGGCGACACCTCCCACTTTCAGGCGCTTACAACAGCTCTTTCAGGTACTGTGGGAACAGGGAATATTGCCGGAGTGGCTTTGGCCATTCACCTGGGAGGACCGGCAGCTCTTTTCTGGATGCTGGTCACTGCCTTTTTTGGCATGTGTACAAAATTTGTTGAAGTTACCCTTTCGCATAAGTACAGGGATTTTGATGAGAAAGGCATGGTTGCCGGAGGACCGATGTACTATATGAAAAAACGGTTGAACATCAACCTGAAAAACGGAAAACTACTAAAAACCGGTAAATGGCTGGGTATTTTCTTTGCAGGAGCTACGATCCTGTCTTCATTCGGTTCTGGAAGTCTGCCACAAATCAACAGCATTTCCACCTCAGTTTTTGCCACCTTTGGCATCAAACATATCATCACCGGAGCAATCATGTCAGTGCTTTTGGGAATTGTAATTATTGGAGGAATTAAAAGAATTGCAAAAGTTACAGAACGTTTGGTACCCGGAATGGCAGTAATTTACCTTGTAGGTGCATTTGCTGTTATTATCACCAATTACGAAAATATCATTCCTGCTTTTGTATCTATTTTTGCTGATGTTTTCACAGGAACTGCTGCTTTAGGTGGTTTTCTTGGAGCCAGCTTTGCTTTTGCTTTTAATAACGGCGTAAACCGTGGTTTGTTCTCTAACGAAGCCGGACAGGGTTCTGCACCAATTGCCCACTCTGCTGCACGTGCACACGAGCCCGTTTCGGAAGGAATGGTTGCCATATTGGAACCCTTTATCGATACCATTATTATCTGTACCATTACAGGACTTGTTTTGCTTTCATCTGGTGTATGGAACGAAAAACTGCCCAACCAGTTCCAAAATACGGATCTTGAGATTCTGGCAGATACTTATAATGAGCAGGACCAGGAGGATATTGCTTTACTATCTGAGCACCTTTCGGGTGTCAATGAATTGCCCGTATATGAAGGAGAACTAATCGTGCAGAACGGTATTATTCAAAGTGATTTGACAGTGGTACATGCCCGTTCCATTGCTGAAAATATTCGGGTATACGACAACGAAGAAGCTTATGAAGGTACTTTGTTTATTGATGATGGAAAAGTATCGGCCGAACAGTCTGATATTGTATTTAAGGGAAATTCATTGATTCATAGCGCTCCGCTTACAGCTGAAGCCTTTACAAGAAGCTTCCTGGGAGAGTGGGGTAAATATATTGTGTCCATAGGCTTGATGCTCTTTGCATTTTCAACTGCAATTTCATGGTCCTATTACGGTGGTCGTTCGGTTACCTTCCTCTTTGGTACCAAATATGTTATCGTTTATCGTATACTTTATGTTATTGCTTTCTTTTTTGCCTCCTTTACAGATACCACCATCATTTGGAGCTTATCATTGCTCACAGTGGTATTCATGGCTATACCAAACCTCTTTGGTATTTTAAGCCTGCACAAAGAAGTAAAAAGTACAATTCTCGACTATTGGAAAAGTTTTAGAAAAGACCATCCGGATGCCAAAATACCGGAACGCATAAAAGAATAAAAATTTCCAGAATTTTAAAGGCCCTGCAGTTTGCGGGGCTTTTTTATGTATTTCTGATTTTGTTTCCCAGGATAAAACCAAAAATACCGGTAATTAAAATCCCCACGGAGGTTTGAAGAATATTGAGCATGTCCACAAATGGAGATATCCCTGTAATTTTATCCGGAGTCATGGCCACCATATTCTTAAGGCTAATGCGAAACGCCTCGGTGTATTCCCTAATATTTACATCGGGCGCAGCATAGTAATAGAAAGCAAAAAGGACAACCGTTAAAACATAGGTAAATATCATTTTCCGCATGCTTTCACCATAGCCAAATAAAAGATCCACAGTTCCATTCCATACTATTTTAGGAATTAAAACAAGGCTCGAAAGCGTCCACTTGCCATACAACAAATCGCTCAGCATCGCCCTTCTTTCCATTCTTTTCCCTTTTACATAGGCCCAATTGGAATCTGATAAGAAGCCCTTGCTGTTCCAAAGTCCATTGAATCCCTTATAAATCTCCTCTGCCTCATGATAGCGATTTCTTAACGATTGCTCCACCTGCCAGTCGGATACTTCATTACTGGTATTTGTTCGGATACCCGGCCCCTTTTCCGGCCAGCTTTTTAAGAACACACGGTAGGCTTGCTTTTGCTCCGGTAAAATCCGATTTTTATATAATTGATCTTTCCGAAACCCCGAACCTTCGTCGAAATATGTATGATTAAAACTGCAACGATCGAAACTTGAATGCTTAAATAAATTGATACCAATAAACATGGTACGATAAAAATCGGTATACTGGATAAAAGCATCCTCAAATGTAGCAAAGCTGATTTCGGCATAGCGCATATCGCTCCAATAAATGCTGGCAGCACGAAACCTGCATTTATTTAATGTGCTGTTCTTAAAAGATACCCGCTTCAATACCGTATCATTTTTATCAAAGTTGCAGTTGTGCAACTCGCAATGCTCAAAAAACACACTTTCCAGGCGGGCGTGTTGAAAATTCATATTCCGCAATACCATACCTTCACTATCAGAAGAACTAAATAGAACATTTGTAAGGCTGCATCCGGAAAAATCTACTCCGTTCAAATCCAGTGTGCGAAGATCCTGATTCTTTAACTCCTTTTTTTCAATAAGCTTTTCCAGCTCCAGCCGGTTTTTAGGTTTTATATAGGCATCTTTCATAAATAAGGGATTAACGTTTCTGCAATTGAACGATGTTCTCCACATGATGGGTATGGGGAAACATGTCGACAGGCTGCACCCTTGTAACTTTATAGGCTTCATCCAGCAACTGCAGGTCACGGGCCTGGGTAGCCGGATTGCAACTTACGTAGACAATACGTTCAGGCGAAGCCCGCAGAATGGTTTTTACCACATCCGGGTGCATGCCTGCACGGGGAGGATCGGTAATGATCACATCGGGTTTCCCTTCCCGCTCAATAAATTCATCGGTAAGCACATCCTTCATATCACCGGCGTAAAAAAC
>CAYVSF010000046.1:0-11392 GCA_964453775.1 uncultured Bacteroidales bacterium | reverse complement strand
ATTTCTTTATCAACAACTGGGATACCGCCAATTTTATATTCTTTCATTAAAGCCAATGCATCGCCTACTGTATTTTGTTTCTCGATGGTAATGGGATCGTAAATCATTCCATTCTCTGCACGTTTCACTGCCTTAACGTGTTTTGCCTGCTCCTTAATTCCCATATTCTTATGAATAACACCAATTCCACCCATACGTGAAATAGCTATCGCCAGTCCTGCTTCTGTAACGGTATCCATTGCAGCTGAAACAACAGGAATGTTCAACGTAATATTTTTACTAAATTGTGTTTGAAGACTAACTTCTCTGGGCAATACCTCAGAGTAACTTGGAATTAACAATACATCATCAAATGTTAATCCTTCGGCGGCTACTTTATCTTTAAGAAATGACATATTTATTATGGTTTTTATGTAATTTTAAAATTGTGCCAAATTACAAAAAAATAGCTAAATAAAAGGTTAAAAAACTATAATAAGCCTTACGTTTTATATTCAATCCCTATACCTTATACAATAAACTATTTCATAGTTAGCTATGACCAATAAACAATGATGAATATAAAACAAATTACGGTTTCATTTTCCAATTAAAAGATAGCGGATCGTTTTTTTTTATATATTAAAGGCAGTTTTAAAAAAATAGATTTTGAATTAGAATTTTCCGGTTAGCAAATTCAATATATGGACAAATATATTCAAATATTGATAAAATACTGGGGCTATACCTCTTTCAGACCTATGCAAGAGGATGTCATTCATGGTGTCATGGAAGGAAATGACACACTTGCTTTGATGCCAACCGGAGGGGGAAAGTCTCTAACGTTCCAGGTTCCGGCTCTAGCCAAAGAGGGCATATGCCTGGTTATTACACCTCTTATTGCCCTCATGCGCGATCAAGTTGAAAATTTGAAACGAAAAAACATCTCGGCTTTAAGCATTCATTCCGGGATGTCATTCAACGAGATAGATATCGCCCTTGATAACTGCATCTATGGGGATGTAAAGTTTCTCTATGTTTCTCCGGAACGTTTAAGCACAGAAATATTCAGGACAAGAATAACAAAAATGAATATTAACCTGGTTGCAATCGATGAGGCGCATTGCATTTCGCAATGGGGATATGATTTTAGACCCTCCTATTTAAAGATTGCAGAACTCAGGGAATTCATTCCTGAAGTGCCTTTTTTAGCTTTAACGGCCACGGCTACTCCTGATGTTGTAAAGGACATTCAGCAAAAGCTGGGTTTTAAAAAAGAGAACCTGTTGCAAAAAAGCTTTGAACGGAAGAACCTGGTGTACCTGGTAAGAAATCAGGAAGATAAAACAGGTTACATTTTAAACACCCTTAAAAAAATTAAGAACTCGGGCATCATATATGTAAGAACACGAAAAAAGACCCAGGAACTGGCCCAACTTTTACAAAAAGAACATATTTCGGCGGATTATTACCATGCAGGACTTTCTCACCAGGTGCGAACGCAGAAGCAGGGAGAATGGAAAGAAGGGAAAACCAAAATTATGGTTTCTACCAATGCTTTTGGAATGGGGATTGACAAACCCGATGTCCGATACGTGATTCATTTCGAAGCACCTGATAACCTGGAGGCCTATTACCAGGAAGCAGGAAGAGCTGGCAGGGATGAAAAAAAAGCCTGGGCTGTTTTGCTATACAATGAAAGTGATCGGCAAAAAGCATTGCAACGTGCCAAAAAAAACTTTCCCGATATAAAAGAAATTAAGCGTATTTATAATGGTCTGGGAAATTATTTAAGAGTCCCCTATGGTGGGGGGAAACATTTAGCTTTCGATTTCAATGCCTATGAATTTGCAAGAGCATATTCAGTAAGTCTCATCACAATTTACAGTTCAATAAAAGTTTTGCAGCAGGAAGGCTACCTGGAACTTACCGATGAACTCAATCATCAATCGAAACTTCATTTCCTGGTTAACCGGGATGACCTTTATAAATTTCAAGTGGCCAATGCAACATTTGACGGTTTTATAAAGCTTCTTCTACGCATATATTCCGGGGTTTTTAGCGATTACAGTAATATTGATGAAGCTTTCCTTGCAAAAAAAGCCAATGTGAAAATTGATGTTATATATAATTACCTGAATAAACTGAAAAGCCTTGGAATTATTAACTATATTCCAAAAAGAGATAAACCAATGATTGTTTATACCGAGGAAAGACTCCCTAATAAATCATTAGTAATCTCTACTGACAACTATAAATTTCGAAAAGATCGGTATTACGAAAAACTGGAGGCCGTTTTGGACTATGCCGAGAATGATGGCAAATGCAGAAGCCAGCAACTATTGGCTTATTTTGGAGAGAAGGATGCAAAAAGATGCGGCCAGTGTGATGTATGTATAAAGCGTAATGAACTGGAATTAAGCAAATACGAGTTCGACCTTATTCTGGATGATATTAAAAAAATACTTTCTGAGAAAGAAATCAACATGAAAGATCTGGTAGGGAAGGTTCAATATCCCGAAGAAAAAACGATTAAAGTTGTAAGATGGTTGTTGGATAATAACAAAATAATTCAGGAAAATTATATTTTACGCTGGAATAAATGATGTTGATTGCTTATTTATAACAATAGATTTCCCCTTCTCTTTCAAGAAGATTTTGTACTTTTGCCGGGCAAAAATAATGTGTGATGGAAGAAAACACAAACAGCCGGGTGGTATACTCCCAAAATGTACTGGAATTTGTTAAAGTGGCTGCAGAATATGCCACATTTGTGGAAAATGTTCATCGTTTTTCCAAAAAGGATGTACTTGATAAACTACATATCTTAATGGCCTTGCTCTACCTCAAGGGCACCTTGTTACCCAAAATAGCTTCAAATTTTGAAGAAGCTAATGAGCGATTTGTCTCTGAGGAAGAATGGCAGTTAATTCATGACAATATCAAAACAAAACTGGGTTATCACGATGAATATCCCGAGATAACAGATCCTACCTCACATGAAGCGGTAGAACCTTCTATTGCAAGTATTGCCGATAATATTGCCGATGTCTATCAGGATATTAAGAACTTCCTTTCGGCCTATAATATGGGTAATGAGGAAATAATGAATGATGCCATTTGGGAGTGTCAAATGAATTTTGAAGAATTTTGGGGACAAAAACTCCTGAATGCACTAAAGGCAATTCATCCGGTGTATTATGGAGAAGATGATCTGGAAGAGGAGGAAGAAAATCAGAATATAGAAGGATGGAACGAAGACAACTTTGAAGATATTGATACCACCAACTGGATATTATCGAAAAGGCAGGCTGCCTACAAAAAGGAAAGACCGGACGATGAAGAGTGAAATCAGTAAAGAAGAACTAAAAGACTATCCAAAGACAGCATTTAAAGGAAAAATCTTTGTCATTGAAAACATGAAGCAATTTGCGGCGGCCCTTGACATATTAAAGGGACACAAGATACTGGGTTTTGATACGGAAACGCGTCCCTCGTTTAAAAAGGGAAAAACCAATAAACTTGCTTTGCTGCAACTTTCAACAGAGAATGAAGCATTTCTTTTTCGGGTTAACAAAATAGGATTACCCTCCGAAATACTTCAGCTTATGAGTTCAAAAAAAATAATCAAGGTTGGGCTTGGACTGAAAGACGACTTGCAAAAATTAAAACAAACAGCTCACTTTAATGCAAATGGCTTCATTGATTTACAGGACATGGTTGAGGATTATGGAATTAATGATAAAAGCCTTAAGAAAGTGAGTGCCATTGTTCTGGGGCATAAAATCTCCAAAAACCAGCAACTATCAAATTGGGAATCCGAGGAATTGACAGAAGCACAGCAATTATATGCAGCTACCGATGCCTGGATTTGCCTGAAAATATATCAGAAATTATCATCAACATCATCCTAGTATGAGTAAGGAACCTGCAACAGTTATTTTGAAATCGGGAAAAGATCAATCCCCCAAGAGATATCATCCCTGGATATTTTCAGGAGCCATAAAAAAAATTAAGGGCTCTCCTGCTGAAGGAGAACTTGTTAGGGTTATAAACAATAAGGATGAATTTTTAGGCATAGGACACTACCAACCTGGTTCTATAGCTGTTAGAATCGTTCGTTTTGAAGATATTATACCGGATGAAGCTTTTTGGAAGAAACGCATCCAGGATGCTTTTCATTTAAGAGCATCCCTGGGCTTTACCAGTTCATCCGAAACCACTGTTTACCGTCTTGTTCATGCCGAAGGAGATTTATTGCCCGGGCTGATTATGGATTATTACAATGGTATAGTTGTAATGCAGGCGCATTCTGTTGGAATGTATCTCATAAAGGAGATTTTTGTCGAAGCGCTAAAGGAAATCTATGGAGATCAATTGATTGCTGTTTTTGACAAGAGTTCCAATACCCTGCCACATAAATCAGACATTAAAAAAGAAAATGAATTTCTTTTTGGAAAAGCAGAGCCACAAATTGTAAAGGAATATGGAAATTCCTTTTACATTGACTGGGAAAAGGGCCAAAAAACTGGCTTTTTCATTGACCAGCGTGAAAATAGAAAACTCTTAGGTGAATTTTCCAGGGACAAAAAAGTTTTGAACATGTTTGGTTACACAGGTGGCTTTTCTATATATGCACTGCAGGGAGGAGCCAAAGAGGTTGTTACTGTTGACAGTTCAAAAACTGCCATCGACCAAACAATTCAAAATGTGTTGCTTAATTATCCGAAGAATGTAAATCACACCTCTTTCGCTGTAGATGCATTTAAATACATGGATGATATGGAATCCGACTTTGATATTATTATACTGGATCCTCCTGCCTTTGCAAAGCACCACAATGTTCTACCCAATGCTCTCCAGGGATACAAAAGACTAAATGCCAAAGCAATAGAAAAGGTCAAAAAGAATGGCGTTCTATTTACTTATTCCTGTTCACAGGTGGTAAGTAAAGAAAACTTTAAAAAATCGGTTTTTGCAGCGGCAGCATCCACTGGCAGAAATGTAAGAATTCTTTACCAGCTTTCACAACCGGCCGACCACCCGGTAAATATCTATCACCCGGAAAGTGAATATCTAAAGGGACTGGTTATCCAGGTTTTTTAAAACAGCTTTTACAAAATAATAGAATCAAGCAGCCTAATAATTTGAATTTTAGACAAAAAGGCTAAATTTGCATAAGACGAAATAAAACCCTTGTAAATTATCAAACCCTAAACACCGTGAAATTAAAATTCTGTACCCTTTTAAGCTTTTTATTGCTGACACATTCATTCGTATTTTCCCAATATATTTTCCCCTATGCACTTTTCACCGAAAGTAGCAGAAAGGCTTCGCTAAGCAATTTTGATATATCGGACAACCATCTCTATTTTCCATTGGGTGAAGATGGTTTAAAAATCTACAATATTGAAGATCCTAACAATTTTAAGCTGGTTGGCGAATATGAAGAATTTGAAAAACGCTCGCGTAAAAAGACCTTTGGCACTGCCAATAAAATTGTCGTTAAAGGTGATACTGCTTTCCTCTCGTATGGTGATCTTGGATTAAAAATACTGAGCGTGGAAGATCCCCGTATGCCTTTTGTTCTGGGAACTTATTACAGGCATCACCCTGTCTTTTGTACAGCTATATATAAAAACTTTGCTGTGGTTGGAATGGAAAAGCTTGGAATTGAAATAGTGGACTATTCCAATCTACAAGACATTAAAATGGTCTCCAGAAATAATTTAAAAGATTTTCCTACACAGAACATACTAGTAAAACCACCTTATATTATCGTTACAGGTAAAAATCGTGGTTTAAACACCTTCCAGTTTGGCGAACCTTTTACCGAGTTCAAAATTAGCGGATTTCCAAAAGAATATCATCCAGACAATGATGCCAATAAACTAATTATAGAAGGAAAAACAGGTTACCTGGCCAATGATTTTCGCGGCCTCACTATACTAAGCATGGGACTTCCATTATATCCTTTGGAACTTTCTAATATTAAAACAACTGGCGATGCTTTAGATGTGCTGGTGGAAAATAATTATGCCTATGTGGCTACAGACAAGGCTATTCATGTTTTTGACGTTTCCAACCCCGAACAACCAAGGCCTGTATTTGAACATAAGGACAGAAGGAAAACATTCCGCCATTTAAAAATCGAAGATAATTTCCTGTATGTATCCTTTACAGAAGGATCAAAAGATTATGGAATACAAATTTTTCAGATAGAATAAACTATCGTGTAAAAACAAGCTCTTCCTTTTTACTTAGCTGCTCATTATACATGTACCCTTCCAGATCAAAGGCTTTTAGATCATCTGGCTGTTCAATTTTATGTTGTATGATAAATCGTGTCATTAAACCTCTTGCTTTCTTAGCGTATACGGCAATTACCCTGTAAGAATCCCCTTTTGACTCCTTGAAAACTGGCGTTACAATTCTACCCCCTATTTTCTTTGGCTTAACAGCTTTAAAGTATTCTTTTGAAGCTAGATTTACCAACACCTTCTCTTTTTGTTTTTTCAGAACATTATTTAGGTTTTCTGTGATCTTATCACCCCAGAAATCATAAAGATCCTTTCCTTTATTGTTTTCCAATGATGTTCCCATTTCAAGTCTGTAAGCCTGAAGGTAATCCAATGGTTTTAGCACACCATACATGCCAGACAAAACCCTCAAGTGATCCTGGGCGTAATGAAGCGCCTTATCTGACAAAGAATCTGCATCCAGCCCCCGGTATACTTCCCCCCGAAAAGCCAGGATCGCCTGCCTGGCATTTTCTTTTGTATAATGATCAGAAAAACCAATAAACCGCTGATAATTTAACTCTGCAATGTCCCGGCTCACATTCATGAGGTCCATTAATTCATCAACGGAATACTGTCTTAGGTTTTCAACTAATTTCTTTGCTTCATCTCTAAAATCGGGCAACGTGTGCTTTTTTATTTGCCGCCCTTTTTTAAAATCAAGGGTTTTTGCCGGTGATAATATTGTAATCATAAGTGAGTTTTCTTTCTACGACAGCGAAACCGATTGTTTGTTCAGGGTGACTAACTAAACACTTTCTTCCTTATGGTCCTCATCATATTTTAATTTCATATAAATCAGAAAAGAAAATATGGCTGTAATGGGATAGGTCAAAGCAGCTGTAAGCGAATTAATGAGTACCGCCCATATTCCAATATTTAAATTAGCCGGATTAAAAGCATCCATAAAACTTTGGCCTTCACCAAGGCTTCCAAAAAAGAAAATAACAAATGGGATGGCAACAAGTGCACTCAGAACCAACGAAATAAAAATCATAATTAATGCATATAGAACCGTAGCTCCCACTGCGGGCCAAAAAGTTTTATGCACGAGTAAAAAGGTTCTTCCAATGGCATCCAGGGCATTTTTTTTCTCTGTTACAATAATAGCGCCACCCGGAAGAAGCACGGTTCCCATGTAAACCAATGCTATAAAGGCCCCTATAATAAATATAAAAGCTCCCAGAACTACAGATACCATCATAATAAGAAAGGCCAGTATTAAAAAGAAAACCATATGTATCCAGTAATTTGATACAGTTTCTTTAAAAATCGAACTGATGTTCAAATTTTCTCCGGGAGTAGTTGCCTTAAAAATATAATTAATCATGAAAACATTTAGCAGGGCATACATCAAAATGCTAACCCCTATTATAAGAAGCATTTTAGAAAAAAATGGGCCTAAATTACCGGCCAGTGTTTCCGGATCTATGGTCTGGTAGAAATCATATATTCCAATTTCATAAAGCCCGAATTGTATCAAAAAGATTCCAATAAAACCTGCAAGAAATAAAGTCTTGAAATTCTTCAGATATAAGCTAAACGTATCACTGATAACATTATCTACATCAAGCTTCTTATACCAACTGTTTTTTGTTAGTTCCATAATTAATTATTTATGTTATTTTTAACTTTTTAGATCAATGTTTTTAAAAAATATAAGCTTTGTAATTTCAGGGAATTGCATCTTCTATAAAAAACACTGAATGCAATCAAAAATAACAAAAAACATTCAATACTATAAATTTTGTCTTTATGGTTTTTTAAAGAATCTTCGATTCTTTGAACCATTTCTCTTACTCTTCTTTCTTGATAAGGGCATAAATTATTTTGAAATTGGCTTACTATATGCCGCAAGAGAGGTAGGTAGAAACATTTTCGAGATACCTGCCGGGGTTATTGCTGATATTTTGGGCAGAAAACGCACCATGGCATTTTCATTTATTGCCTATATCGGATCATTTCTACTTTTTTCATTCTTTTTATCTTTCGGATGGATGATGCTAGCTATGATTGTCTTTTCTCTTGGCGATGCCTTCCGCACAGGAACGCATAAAGCAATGATATTTAGCTATCTGAAAAAAAACAACCAAAGTAATTTAAAAATCCACTATTATGGCCATACACGCTCCTGGTCTCAACTGGGTTCGGCCATATCTACCTTAATTGCAGCAACCCTGGTCTTTTTTACCGGAGGTTACAGGTATATTTTTCTGTTTTCTGTATTGCCATATGTTTTAGATCTTTTAAATGTTTTGTCTTATCCGGCTTATCTTGATGGAACGAACAGAAAAAACATTTCTCTGAAAGATATTCAGAAAGGATTTCGAATGGTTTTTAAGGATTTCATGGTTGGACTTAAACGAAAGGAGATACGTAAACTTTTAATGAACACAAGCATTCATAGTGGAACCTACAGGGTTGCAAAAGACTATTTGCAGCCCATATTAGCTGCCATGGCCGTTTCCATTCCCCTCTTTACCAATTATGCAAAGGAACAAAAATCGGCTATCTTAGTGGGGTTCATCTATTTTTTCATTTACATAGCTACCTCTTCTGTTTCGAAGCGATCCGGTATATTCGGCGAAAAATTTTCCACAAAAAATACAGCTTTAAATTATACCATGATATTCAGTTCAGTACTCTTGCTAATGAGTGGACTATGCTATTATCTCGAATATGAAATACTGGCTGTTCTCCTGTTTATCAGCATTTTCCTTATAGAGAATCTACGCAATCCTATTGGCGTTAGCGCCATATCGGAAGCTTATAATGAAAAAATAATGGCCACAGCCCTTTCTTCCAATTCGCAGTTAAAAAGCATATTTGGAGCGATTGCGGCGATTGTTCTTGGTAGTATCGCAGCGTACACCGGTATTGGAATGGCTATAGCTTTAGTTAGCTTAATCCTTCTCCTTAGCACACCATTGGTTTGGCTAAATCAAAAGCAAAAAGAAATTCAATAGTTTTCGCTTTAATCTAATATTTAAACCGGGCCAAAGGTGCAATATCCTGCCCTGTAAATTCTCCTTCTAAATATTTATAATAACCTGTAATAGCAATCATTGCAGCATTATCAGTAGTAAATTTAAATTCGGGGATGAATAATTCCCAATTCATTTTTTGGGCGGCCTCTTCCAGGCCACTTCTCAATCCCGAATTTGCAGATACTCCTCCTGCAATTGCAATTTGCTTTATTCCGGTTTGTTTGGAAGCTTTAATTAATTTTTCCAACAAAATATCAACGATTGTTTTTTGCAAACTGGCAGATAAATGTGATTTATTTTGACTCACAAAGTCCTTATCAGCTTTTATTTCATCCCGCACTTTATAGAGGAATGATGTTTTCAAACCACTAAAACTATAATCCAGACCGGCAATCCGGGGTTTACTAAAACGAAATTTTTCGGCATCACCCTCTTTTGCCAGCTTATCAATAACAGGTCCGCCCGGATAGGGTAACCCTATCACCTTTGCACATTTATCAAATGCTTCCCCTGCTGCATCATCAATGGTTTGTCCGATAACTTCCATCTGAAGATAATTCCTTACAATGACCAATTGCGTGTGACCACCTGACACCAGAAGACATAAAAATGGAAATTCGGGAGATGATTTTTTTTTGTCCATTTCCCTGATAAAATGAACAAGAATATGGGCTTGTAAATGATTTACTTCTATAAGGGGGATATTCCTGGCTAAAGCAAACGCCTTGGCAAAAGAGGTTCCAACAAGCAAAGACCCAAGCAAGCCAGGCCCCCTGGTAAATGCCACTGCATCCACTTCCTCTTTTCTTACCCCTGCTTTCTTTAAAGCGGCATCCACAACCGGAATTATATTTTGCTGGTGTGCGCGTGAAGCCAGTTCGGGTACTACACCTCCATAGGTTTTATGCACTTCCTGATTAGCAATAAAATTTGAAAGCAAGTACCTGTCCTTCAGTACAGATGCAGAAGTATCATCACAAGATGACTCGATTCCTAAAATTGTAACACTCATTTATTACGTCCGTTAGCGTATTTTATATTTTTTTTTGCTTTTTTTGCGTTATAGATTAAAGGCCAAAAGTATTAAAAAATTAGTTAAAATATCAGTCATTGTCCTGTTGGTCATTATCAGTTTGCCAACTGTTGGCTTTTTTATTCTTAAAAATCCGGGTGTACAAACAACCCTGGCTGGATATTTAACAAAAATTGCCAGCGAGCATTTAAACGCAAAAGTAACTGTCGGCAGGGTTGACTATAGGTTTTTTAATCGCATTGTTCTAAAAGACGCCTACATAGAAGATCAATATGAAGACACCCTTATCTTTGCGAAAGAGCTTGAGACATATATTAAGCACATAGATGTCAAGAAAAAACAAATTGATTTAAGAACGGCTGTTCTTAAAAATGCTAAGGTGTATGTAGAAAAAAAGGATAGCATTGTCAATATAAAATTCTTTACAGATGCATTAAAAAGGAAAGACACCACTGTAAAGCGCGTCACTCTTAATATCCAGAATATCAGAATGGAATCTTCAAAATTCCGGTATCGTTCGAATAAACCAACTGCGAGCAATTCGGCAATCGATTTTTCTGATATGAACCTGAATGGATTAGATATTGAACTGGAAAACTTCAACCTGGAAGAAGGTACGGTTAATTTTTATATCGACAAGCTGGAATTTATTGAAGAAAGTGGCTTTACTGTTTATGAGCTAAATGCCAATACTACTATCAATAAAAAGACAATGGCTTTCCGTAAACTCAGCATCCGAACGCCAAACTCATTCTTTGCTTCAGATTCACTGATTTTTAGGCAGAACAGCTTTAAAGAATACAAGAATTTTACAGAGAAAGTAAAACTCAATCTTTCTCTATCTTCTTCCAATATAAGTTTTAAGGATATTAGTTACTTCTCTTCCGCATTGCGCGGTATCCCTGTAAATATTATTGCATCGGGTCGCTTTTACGGTAGGATTGCCAAATTAAGAGGGAGAGAAGTAAGAATAAGTGCAGGACACAAAACGCAGCTTACCACAGATTTTAGTTTTGATGGTCTTCCTAATTTTCAGGAAACATTTATGTTTGTTGATGTAAGGAAATTCGTCACGAATTATGACGATTTTGATC
>CAYVSF010000045.1:0-11422 GCA_964453775.1 uncultured Bacteroidales bacterium | reverse complement strand
ACCTGCAACAGGAAGAGGTAAAATATGCTGTTTTCCTTCTTTAGAAACCACTATGCCACCCCCTGTTTCCATTAGGGTGTTGAGAGCAGAAACAATAGATGCATCCTCCACACCCAGGGCAATTAAATTGTGGCTATCGTGAGCAACACTTCCAGCAATGGCACCATTCTTTAACCCGAAGCCCCGTATAAATCCTACTGCCGGTGGCCGCTTCTCGTAACGATTCACAACCACAATCTTTAAAATATCCTCTTCGGGTAAACTTGAAAAAGATCCCTTGGTTTGGGTAAGGGGATATTCAAATGATTTCGTGATAAGTTCTCCGTCAATTGCCTGTATTACATTTATCTTTTTTGCTTTCTTCTCAATTTTTACTTCAATATCTTTAGCTTGGATATCACGTCTCACAAATTTATTAATGCTGATAGGGTGTGGACGTTCCCAGGTGATGTCTCCTTTCTCATAAACGATTCGTCCATCGATCCAGGCTTGCTGAACAGAAAAATCCTTCAGGTCATCAACAACAATAAAGTCTGCATTATCTCCTTCCTGGAGCATTCCCACATCCAGTCCATAATGCTCTTTGGTTGTATGCCCTGCTGCACGAATAACATTAAAGAAATCGTGCCCCTTCTGCAGGGCTTTCTTCACAATTTTATCGATATGCCCCAGCATTAAATCATCGGGGTGACAATCATCCATGCAAAACATAATTTTATCAGGATACTCATCAATGAGCGGGTGCAGTGCTTTAAAATTTTTAGCAGCACTACCCTCCCGTATTTGGATTATCATCCCCCCCTTAATTTTTTCCCTGGCCTCATCCAGTGAAAACGACTCGTGATCAGTGGTGATACCTTCATCCAAATACCTGGAAAGTTCCTTTCCGGTAAGGCCTGGTGCGTGACCATCAACAGGTTTTCCGTATTTCCGGGCCAGCTTCAACTTTTCCAGCACATCTTCCTGGCCGTTGATGACTCCCGGAAAATTCATCATTTCCGACAGGAACCAAATGTCTTTCCGTTGCAGCAGGTCATCTATTTCTTTGGGTCCTAAAACCGCACCTGAATTATCAAAGGGGGTTGCTGGGACACATGAAGGTGCTCCAAAGTAGAAACGAAAAGGAACTCGATTTCCATCGGAAATCATAAAATCGACACCTTCCCTCCCCATAACATTAGCAATTTCATGCGGATCGGAAACCGTTGCCAGGGTGCCATGTCCAACCGCCGCTTCGGCAAATTTGCTTGGTAAAACCATGGAACTTTCGATGTGGACATGTGCGTCCACAAATCCCGGCATAATATACCTGGAAGGAGCAACTGGCTGCTCCTCTATCCTGTCAATTTTTCCTTCTCGAATATAAACAGATCCGGGAAATATTTTACGCTGCTTTGGATCGACAATTTGACCTTCGATTTTCATAATTGTTTTTTGTCTTTTGTTAAATGTTACGCCTGTTCTTCACCGGTTGCTCTCCCAGCCAATTAAAACAAAATCACCTTCACGCCCATCCTTAATGGAATACGGCTTTTAAAAACACGCTCAAACGTTCCACGTGGAACAAAGAAATGCAGTAATTATTTGTTCCACGTGGAACGCTACCCTCTAAGGTGTATTAATAAAACACTCACATCGCTTGGCGAAACCCCACTAATGCGGCTGGCTTGTCCCAATGTTTTGGGCTGTATTTTGTTTAATTTTTGTCTTGCTTCTGTGGATAATGAATGGATTTGATCGTAATCAAAGTTGTCCCGGATTCGAATATGCTCCAGGCGTTTCAGTTTGTCTGCCAGGGCCTGTTCGCGCTCTATATAACCTGCATATTTTAATCCTATTTCGCAGGATTCAACCACTTCCCTGGCCATGCTTTCATATCTCTCCACTTTTGCGGCTATTTCAGGAATTACCTGGTAAAAATCAGCTATTTGGATTTGTGGCCGTAAAATCAAATCGGCCAGCTTCCTTTTTTGTTTAAGAGGTGTGGTTTCTTTCTTCTCTAAAACAGGATTTGCTGCCTCCGGTTTAATGCTGTATCTTTTTATGAACCCGGTCAGTTCATCTTTACGCTCCATTTTTTTCATTAATCGTTCATAGCGTTGAGGTGATGCAAGTCCAAGTTTATAGCCCAATTCTGTAAGCCTGGTGTCCGCATTGTCCTGTCGTAGCAAAATTCGATACTCTGCGCGGCTGGTAAACATACGATAGGGTTCATCCACTCCTTTAGTAACTAAATCATCGATAAGAACACCAATATAGGCCTGATCCCTGTTAAGTATGAAGGCTTCCTTTTCCTGGAGCTTTAAGTGGGCATTAATCCCCGCCATGAGTCCTTGTGCTGCGGCTTCTTCATATCCGGTAGTCCCATTAATTTGTCCGGCAAAATAAAGGTTCTTAATGTTTTTGGTTTCCAGGGTATGATGCAATTGTGTGGGTGGATAATAGTCGTATTCAATCGCATATCCCGGGCGAAATATCCTGGCGTTTTCAAGCCCGGGGATTAGGTGCATCGCTTTTAATTGAACTTGAAGGGGCAAGCTGGAGCTAAAGCCGTTAATGTAATACTCGATGGTATCCAGCCCTTCTGGTTCCAAAAAAAGCTGGTGCGAATCTTTATCGGAAAAAGTTACAATTTTATCTTCAATGCTTGGACAATAGCGCGGCCCTCTACCCTGAATTGTTCCCTGAAACAAGGGAGATTTCTCAAATCCTGTGCGTAAAATGTCATGCACATTGTTATGGGTGTGGGTAATGTAGCAAGATTTTGAATTGTTTGGGTTGAAATTATGATCCAAAAAAGAGAACTGTCCTCCTTCTGCGTCACCTTTCTGCTCTGTTAATTTGGAAAAATCAATAGTTCTCCCGTCTATTCTTGCGGATGTGCCGGTTTTCATTCGGTCCACTTCAAAGCCATGAACATGCATCTGTTCAGAGAGACCATAACTGGCGCTTTCACTATCTCGCCCTCCTTTCATCTTATGCTCTCCCACATGCATCAAACCATTTAAAAAGGTGCCATTTGTAAGAATAACAGAATGGCTATAAAACGCTACTCCTAATCTGGTTTTGACTCCTTTTACCTTATCTTTCTTAACGATTAATTCCACAACTAAATCCTGCCATAAATCGAGATGATGCATGCCTTCAAGTTCATCCCTCCAGGTCTTGGTAAACAATCGTCTGTCATTTTGTGACCGTGGGCTCCACATAGCAGGACCCTTCGATCTGTTGAGCATGCGAAATTGAATCATACTCTTATCGGTAACAATGGCACTATATCCTCCAAGTGCATCGATCTCACGTAAAATCTGACCCTTTGCAATACCGCCCATAGCAGGATTACATGACATCTGACCATATTTTGTCATATCCATAGTAATCAGCAGGGTTTTGGATCCCATGTTGGCGGCGGCGGCGGCGGCTTCACTACCTGAATGACCACCACCCACCACGATCACATCATAAACTGGTAACATATCACAAGAATTTAAAAGCGAAAATTAGGAAAGATTTTTTAAATGCACGAGGTATTCGTTTTCTTTTTCACGCATTTGTTTCTCCTGAACCTCCGTTTTGTCATCATACCCTAATAAATGCAACACCCCATGTATAATAACACGATGGAGCTCTTCATAAAAGCTAACATTATAGAGGCGGGAATTGTTTCCGACCGTATCAATACTTATGAAGATGTCGCCATTAATTTGGTCGCCATCGTTGTAATTAAAGGTAATAATGTCTGTGTAGTAATTGTGTTGGAGATATTCTTTATTGATCGTTAGGAGGTACTTATCGGAGGTAAAAATAAAATTTAGCTCACCACAAATACCTTTTTCATGTTCCACAGTAGTAGCGATCCACTTCTTAAGCCGGGATCGGTCTTTGAGTATAAAATCGTTGTCTTCTGAAAAAAAATAGATGGCCACGCTAAGATAAATTGAAACGCAACTCTACACGGTTTCCTTTATTATGGAATTCCACCGCGTCGGCAAGATGTTTCATTAAGTATACACCTCTACCATGAATGTTCTCAATGTTTTCAGGTATAGTAGGGTCCGGAACAGCTTCATAATTGAAGCCTTGTCCCTCATCTTCCACAAAAATACGTACAAGCTCTTGTTCTACTAAAAACTCAATGGTTACCTTTTTTGATTCATCTTCTTTGTTACCATGAACAATGGAATTGTTAACAGCTTCTACTGTGGCGATAAGGATTTTTCCGTATACTTCAGAATTAATTTGGGCCTCTTCAGAAATCTCATCAACTAATTTTTCTACGAGATTGATGTTTTCGATCTTTGATTCGATCTGAATATCCTTTTTCATTTCGGGTCGTGTTAGCGTATCTGTTAGCATCTTAAAGCTATGTAATTTTAAGTGTCGATCAATCCTGTATACTAAATATTAAAAAAATAGTTACATTTTAGAGCACTTTTATAAGGCAGCACATCATTTCTCCAATGATCACTAGCGTCATAAGGGGAATAGTTAGGATGCTAATGATCAAAACATTCCCATGCGTTTTTTAAAAAGCTTGGTATCTATGTTACTTTAAGGATTGGTATCTATCCAAAGAGCAGGGTCCAGCTTTTTATTTTCCTCATAAACACGTAAATGTAGCACACCGCTTTCTTCGTCTCCAGGTGAAGTAAAAACATTACCCAATAGTTCCGATGCTTGTATTTTATCTCCGGTTTTTACCCTTACATTCACAAGGTTAGAATAGACAGTAAGGTAATGACCATGCCGGATAATAACAGAAATATTGGCGCCGGGAATGGCAAAAACCCTTTTAATCTCTCCATCAAAAATGGCCCTTACGGCTGTGCTTCCGGAAACTTTAATATCAATTCCTTCATTATTCACCCGAACGCCTTTTAAAACAGGATGCCAATGTTCACCAAAATTTTCTATTATAACACCCTCCTCAACGGGCCAGGGTAAGCTTCCTTTTTGCTGTCGAAAGCGTGAATCGATATTGGCTTCGAAATCATTTAAATCCTTATAAAATGTGTTCTTTGCTGCCTCCCGTTCAATAAGCGCAGCAATCTCTTTTTCTAGTTTATTTTTAATTCGAATCTTTTCATTTAATTTGCGTCTTAATTCATCTTCTCTCCTCTTTAAGGCCAGGATGTCTTTGCTTTCTCTTGTTTGTTCAAGGTTGAGCAAATTCTTCTCACGCAATTTTTTTTGCAGCACTTCCTGCTTATCGCTTCTCATTAGTTGTAGTTCATCGATCTCATATTCCAGGGCTTTTTGTGTATTAAAAATTTTCCGTGCCTGGTTTCTTCGATATGAAGTATATTGTTGTAGATATTTCATCCTCCTATAGGCTTGATTAAAGTCTTCAGCAGATAAAACAAACAACAAACGATCGTAGCTATTACGATTTTTGTACGCAAAATATATCAGTTTAGCGTATTCCTCTTTTAGTTTCTTTAACTCTTTTTCCAGTTTGTTGATATTCTCTTTCTTACCGTGAATCTCACGATCCAGCAAATCGACTTCAGCGGTGAGAGTTTGAATTAGATTGGAACGCAAAGAAATTCGCTTTTTTAAAATAAGCAAACGGTTATAACTGCTTTTCCTGTTGGCAGCAGTTTCCTCCAATAATTTATTCGTAATAGCAATCTCCTTTTCAGTTTCTTGCTTCTTTTTTTCCAGATTTTCCCTGTCTTGCGCCGATACTGATATACTTAAGATAAGAAAAACGAAACTTAATGTTAAAACTTTTCTTCCGGGAAACATTGCTCTTAATAATTTTAATTCAACAGGTAAATATAACCAATATCTGGAGAAATAAGCCTATGCCAATTTGTATACAATCAACTAAAAAGGAAATCGGAACTTACAAAGTCAATTTTTTTCGCTTATAACTTTTAGGTACCTGAAAGTTAAGCCTGTTATGACTCAATTCTGCTTTATTATAATTGATTTGTATAATTTCCTGTTTCCCGTTTCTGGAAAAACTAAATTTCAGGTTCTCCGGGATAGCGTATGTTTGATCCAATAAAATTTCTCCATTATACTTAACATTCAAACGCGTATGGCTTCTTTTATCCCACAATGCTCTTTGAATAGGTTTATACGTGAAAGCGTTGTAATACAAGTGGTAATCAAACACGCTCCTGTATCTATTTTGATCCAGAAAAAACAAACGCTCATCCATATATGAATAGTGAAAAGTTTCTTCCTCTGTAAGCTCAAAAAGATAGGAACAGTTCTGAGGATTGATTTTACAATCGGGTAAATGCGCTTTATACCGGTTAAAAAGAATATCAGGTAAATCGTTATAGTTGAATGGGAATCGCATAAAAGCAATGAGTTCCTCAAAAGGACCGGACATATAGGTCTTGTTTATACGATCAATAATCTTAAGGCTGTCTTCTGTAACATAAATTCTTGCAATTTCGATATTTAGTGGCCCCTGCAGCGATGCGAGTATTCCCTTTTGGGGAATGAATTTTAAGATCGCTTGAATACGTGTTACAGACTCTCCCTCCTGAAAACGTATATCGACATCACGAATCAAAATAGAGGTGTCAAAAGACTGGGTGGGAATTCGTTTTAAAAATTCTTCATAAGTCACGGATTTTTCCAAATTTGCGGTCTCTTTCGTAACTTCCTTTATGTTCTTACACTGCTGTGCTACAAATAACAATAACACAATAATTAAAGCTATTGGAAACTTGATCCGCATATAAGCTTATTTATTAGTTGTTTATGCTTTTTATCTTCTTCTCTAACTCCGGATTGTTATCCGAAAATTTCAATGCAGTTTTCCAGTATTTAAGCGCCTCCTTTTTTTCATTTAACTGAAAAAGTATATCCCCGTAATGTTCAAGGATTTCAGGGTTTTCAAAGCCTCCATTAGCATATGATTTTTCGATATATTTCAGGGCCTCTTTATAGTCACCTTTTTGGTATAATATCCAGGCATAGGTATCGAGATAGGTACTATTCTCAGGTTCCGCCTCAACGGTCTTTAAACTATAAGCGGCGGCTTTATCAAGTTTTTCACTGCGTAAACTCAAATAATAACTATAATTATTTAAAACAGGCAAGTTTTCAGGATTCAATTCAAGTACCAGCTCAAAGTATTCATCCGATTTTTCATGATTCCCTAAAAGATGATGAACTTCAGCAAAATTCGTTAGAAATTGAATTTCAAGAGCTTCGTCATAACCCAAATACGCTTTGCCTTGTTGAAGATAATCAAGGGCCTTCTGATTTTTTGCCAGCTGCTGTGCGGAAACAGATGCGAAAAGATAGAGTCGTGGACGTGTAGGATATTGTTGAATTCCTTTTTTCGCATAATTGTAAGCCTTCGTATAGTTTTCGGTATACAAATAAATATTGACCAGCTGTTCGAGCAGGTAGTAATCAGCCTCTTTGTTGTCAACAATGTATGCTAATTCGGTTGCAGCAGAATCATATTCCTGGTTTTTAAGATACAATTCTGCCATTAAGGTGTATGGATCATTTCCCGAGGTCTCAACTTGCTTATACAACTCAATATTCTTCTTTATCTCTTCATAAAACCGGTTAAACTCCTTCTGATTGTTTAAAAAGGAGACCAAAGTGAGTGTTTTTGCCCTCTCTTTTAAGCTTTTATTTAATATTACTTGAGGTAAATATTCAAATACTTTTTCATATTCTTCTGCGGATCTGTACATTTCAAGTACAGATAGTTGCCCCAATGCATTGGTACTATCCAGTTGAAAAACCTTCTGATACAACTGCTCGGCCTCTTCAATTCTGCCTTCTCTCACATACATATCGGCTAACATGCCATAATATTTAGGCTCTTCAGGGAAGGCTTTAATCAGCTGCTTTATGCCTTCCTCCGCTTGCATTGTATTGCCAAGTTCAAGGTTTAATCGTTGTTTGGGAACGGAAACACGTTGATTTAATCCGGTTTGATCTTCGATCTTATCTAAAATATTGACCGCATTCTCTTTCTGACCTGTATTCCTATACAATTGTGCTAATGTAAACAAGTAATTGATATTGCCGGGTTCTATTTGTACTATTTTCTCATATGGTGGAATCGCCTCTCTTAGGGAATCGGATTGTATATATAGCTGAGCTAAATGTTGTAAATACCATTTATTGTCAGGTTCCACACGGACAGCTTTTTGTGCATATTCTAGAGCGATATCCTTTTTCTCGAGAGCGTTATTAATCCTTGATATTTCATACATGGAAGCAGCACTCCGAGGGTGAATCTTTAGACATTCATAGTATAAATTAATGGCTTTACTAAAATTACCTTTCATCTTCAGCCGGTTGGCTTCGATGAATATATAGAAGTAATTCTGCTCCTCCTCTTGCGTAAGCGTATATTCCTCTTGCTTCTCCGGTTGATTTGTTTGCTTTTCTATCGATTTGCAGGATCCAAGGAAAAGGAAAATTAACACTCCTGAAAAAAGGAATAATCGTTTACTTTGTTTCATAAATATATTTCTTTACATTTCTATGCACTTCCTGTGCTTCCAAATCCGCCATCTCCGCGAAGGCTTGTTTCCAACTGTTCCACTTCTTCCAGAATAACTTTTTCATAGCGATTAATCACCATTTGGCAAATCCGTTCTCCTGGATTAATCGTGATATTATATTTAGAAGCATTCATAACAATAACTCCAATTTCTCCTCGGTAATCTGCATCAATAGTCCCGGGAGTATTCAAAACAGTAACCCCTTTTTTTAATGCAAGTCCGGAGCGTGGCCGGATTTGTGCTTCAAAACCTTCTGGTAATTCTATGTACAAGCCTGTGGGTATCAATTTTCGTTCCAAAGGACCAATAATAATTTCCTCTTTTAAGTCCGCTCGCAGATCCATGCCTGCGGAATGATCCGTTTTATACTCCGGGAGGGCATTCCTGGATTGATTTACAATTCTTACTTTCATGATTTTACGATAAAATATTGGTTTATAGCGCCTGATTAAATCTGTTTTATATTAAATAATTTCACTGATTAAAATGTAAAGGTAATGAAAACATGAGCTATTTTTCTTCTTGCCGAAAGAGAAAAAGTATTAAAGTTTGTTAAAGATAGAATAGACTTTGCAATTAAATTCTTTAACATCAGACCCTTTTAAAGAATCCAAAAATCGTAATAATTTATTATGATGAGCTTTTCTTAAGAAAAAGCCACAATTTTTCTTTTTTCACGAAAACTACTAAATAAACGCTAACAATTAGGGTATTAATGAGATACCAATAGGAGCTGTCTCCTGCAAAATAAAGGGCAGTATAAAGGCACAAAGCGAGGATAGAATATCCAGCGATAGATTTGAGATTATAGGGAATGCGATAAAATTTTCGCCCAAAATAATAGGAGATTATCATCATAGTAAAATAACAAATAAAAGTAGCCCATGCGGCACCAATATAACCAAGTTTTGGTATGAGAATAATATTAAGCAGTATGGTAATAAGGGCACCTATAAAAGCAATAAGGGCGCCGTACCAGGTCCGGTTAGTTACTTTATACCAAACAGAAAGATTATATAAAATGCCAAGAAAGAAATTGGCTATAAGTATGATTGGAACGATTACAGTTCCCTCATGGAATGCTTCACCAATGAAATATTTAATGATCTGCAAGTAAGCCATTACAAATAAGAAGATGAGCCAACCAAAACCTACAAAGAGGCGCATGACTTCCGCATAAATCTCTTTTGCATCGGTTTGTTTCATTTTCGAGAAAAAGAAGGGTTCTGCTGCAGTTCGAAACATCATTACAAAAAGAGTCATTAGTACAGCTATCTTATAATTCGCCCCATAAATACCAACAGAAGATAAAGCATCTTCTCCTTCGATTAGATGTTTCATCACCAACTTATCAAATACTTCATTGATCATGCCGGCAAGACCAACTAAGAGTAGAGGAAAACTGTAATGTAGCATTTGTCGCCACAATTTTCCATCAAATTTATCTTGTAAATCAAATATTTCGGGTAAAAGTAAAATTAAGGTTATTGAGCTTGCAATCAAATTAGCCAGAAAGGCATATCCCACCCCATATTCAGGATTATACCAGCTGAAGAACGCTGAATCCGGGTGCGTGGAAACCACTCGTGGAACAATAATAAAGAAGAACAAATTAAAAAAGACGTTAATTAAAACACTTGCTATTTTCAACCATCCAAATTTAAAGGCTTTATTTTGATATCTTAGTTTAGCAAAAGGAATCGCTGAAAATGCATCAATAGCAACAATCAAACTAAAAATCTTAATATAACTCTCCTGTCCTTCATAATCTAACCATAAGGCCCATTGATCGGCGAACAATTGCGAAATAAGTATGAATATGGCAGAAGTTGTAAATAAAGAAATGAGCGAGGTGGTGTAAACTCGTCCAGCCTGTCTCTTCTCACTGGCAAAGCGGAAGAAACCCGTTTCCATACCGTAGGTTAACAGTACTAAAAGAAAAACTACATAGGAATAAAGTTCTGTGAAAATTCCATACTGCGAGGGGCTAAATACACGGGTGAAAAAAGGTGTTAATATCAAATAATTTAATAATCGCGGAACAATTGTCCCCAGCCCATAAACGAGTGTTTGTCCGGCAAGTTGTTTAATTTCCTTCAATTATTGGGTTCCTTTTTTATTGAACAAAATATATCCAAAGTTAAAAACAAAATAATAGTTCTTGCTCGACTTATCATAATAGTGCAGACCTAAACTTGCCGGTCCGAACATACTTTGATAAACCAGGTTTATATTTCCCATATAAGTAGGTTCCTGCAACTCTTTTCCATAGTAGGCCTGGTAGTTTTGATCGCTTTTAATTTTTTGATACGGTATCATACCATAGATTTCTGTTCGCAGGTGAAAATTATTTGCAAGATGTATAATAGGTTTTACCCCAAAACCAAAATAGCTGTGTGCACGGTAATTATCAATAAATAATGTTTTACTGTGCGGTGTAGGTTGAAATGCAGGAGCATTAAGTAGGGTTGAAGTGTAATTACTTAACAATTCCTGGTTACTTAGGGATAACTCCAGGTAATACCCAAATGTAAAGCGACTATTTACATTGAAGTATTTATCCCGGATCAATAGCAGCTGAATCCATTTTCTATCATTTCTAATCTTTTGATCAATCAGGGAAGTGGAGCCCGGAATGAATGTTTCTTTTCCATCATAAAAACTAAAGCGTATAAACGTTTCTATTCCCCTGGTGGGAAATTGTTTATAATTCAGATTGTTCTGATGATAAACAGATTTATAATGATAGGTATTTATTTTGGTCTGATCTGAGGTATCACTTTTTAGAAACTCTTTTACCTGGTAATACTCATCATCAGCATCTGAAAAAGATACACCGGTTTCTAAAAGGCTGTTGGTTCTGATGGGGGTGGATAATGAAAAGCGAATGCTATTTTCATCTTGAATGAGATAAGATGGCCTCA
>CAYVSF010000044.1:0-11531 GCA_964453775.1 uncultured Bacteroidales bacterium | reverse complement strand
TACAAACAACTATTTATTTAGGTATCTATTCATTAAGATGAGAGCATTTATTGTTTGGTTGCTTTTAATTATACGACTAATTTACAGCATAGTTCAACAAAAAGTTATACCTGTTGCCAACTATCAGGTTAAAATAGTCCTGATCATTACCAAGGTAGCCAATACTAAATGGCGTATTTCCTTCTAAGGGAAAATTTTCATACATCTCTCCGTTCCCATTAAAAAGGTAAATACGATTCTCCTTCTTTTCCACCACTCCAATTTTTCTATCCTGATAACCAAAATAGAAATAAATTGGAGGAGAGTCAATTATTTCATCAAATTCATGCGAGAAAATCTCATCTCCATTACTTTTTTTAACCAATAGCTGATTCCTGTCCAGAAAAATAAAATCCTCTATTCCATCTGCATCCACATCGGCCAGCTCAAAATAATGATCCTGTGTATACCTTCCCACATCTTTCGTTTCTACTTGTCCATCTATATACACGTACTTCACGGCTCCACTTGTATCGGTTGCTACCCATCGTGCACGACTGTTATCCCCGGCTTTTTGAAAATAAATTCCATTGTTTTTCGACACCGGAAAATGATCCTCCACCTTAACACGTGTCTCTCCTCTTCTGTTTTGAATATATAAACGGTATTTATCCGCAAATACGATGTAGTCTTTTCCCTGATTTCTAAAATGCTTTCCGGTCTGAGAAACTTCTGTATCGGTTTGTTCAAACATCCAACCGTCAATAATATTCCCCTCTATACCATAAAGATAAACCTTTCTGTTTTGACAGGGAATTAATAACCTGTAATTTTTGTTCTTTTCATAATCAAAAACAGCCACTCCGGCTGTAGATGGGGATCTTAACTGAATGGGATAGCGCTCTACATAGTTCCCATTTCTGTCAATTAAATGCAGTGCAGATTTGGTACTAAAAAAGAGCTGCAGTTTTCCATTCTTATAATAATCTAACTGATAGACCTCGCTATTAATCGGCTCTGCAAGCTGTAAACGCCACAATACACGACCTACTTTGTTGATTAAGTATATTTTATGGTTTAAATCCTGGACAAAAATCTCATTCTCCCCGGTATAATGATTTCTAACAAAATAAGGTTTGAAAGATAAACTTGTATCCATATGACTTTCCCAGAGCGTAACAGCCTCTTCTTTAATATCAGGAATATACTTTAAAAAAACATTATTATACAACATGCCTCTGCTGGAACGAAATTGCAGGGCAAATGCCTGAAACTTTCTAAATAGATCGGCATTTTCAAGCAGCCCGCTCTTTAAATTATCATTCAAAAATTCCGAAATGATTTCAGGAGCATAAAACATGTTCGTATAGAAATAAAAATTAGATTGATCGGAAAGATAATCAGTAAATTGCTTAAATCTGATATCATTGGAAAGCGTTTTCTCTAAAACCTGCGCATAGGCAAAGTCGGAAAGCGCACTTTGGCTTTCCCCGAACACAATAAAATTCCCGGTAAATGTATAATACTTAAGATCCACAGCTCCGAAAACCCTTCCAAAAAAGGTTTCGAAAAAATTTGAAAAGGGGAATTCATACATCTCCTGAACAGTCTCCTCGTCCAGCTTATTTGTCTTTTTATAGGAATTCAGATTCTCACCTTTCCTTTTTGCGTCCGCTTTAAGCATCCGTATAAGGTTTTCGTGCGCCAGGCTCCGACTCTTAGTCCGCATGATAACAAACTCATCCTGTTTGCCTTTCAATGAATTATCCGTATAGAGCAAGGCAATTTCTTCATCCAGGATTTTTTTCAATTCCTCCTCCATATTCACCCCGTAATTATCCTCCCATCTCTTTAACTTTAGCCTGTAGTTTTGAAGCAAATTATTTTTCTCCAAATAAGCTTTATAGTCCCTAAGATATGTTTCAAAATCAGAAATACCCAAAGAAAGATACAGGGCTGTATTCGTAGGTAGGATTTTAAGCACATCCTGATCTACCGCCTCTTGATTCAACAGAATATTCAGGTAGTTTGATGCGGTATCTGAAGGATAGCTAAAACCATTTAATAAAACCGCATCCTTCTTCAAGTTGATATCCAGGGCTGCCCAATCTGCAATAGAGGGAACCTTTTCAAATTTATCTGCCAGGGCAGGTGAAAGTGTAGCTGAAAATAGTTGTCTTGCATTTCGAAAATTGATAAAAACATTGCCATCAACATTTTTCCCTGCCGTCTCTTTTACTTTTTTAAATCCTCTGCTATTACTAATTTTTTGCTCCACCCTGCTTTGCCTGATAACATTCTCCAACAACAAACCAGAGGGACTCATTACTAAAATCCCATCAACAAAAGAAACTGCATAATTGAGTTCATCCGCCGAATAAACCTCTATTATTTTTACCCCATCATATTCCCGTTCCTCTGAGGTATATTCCTGTGGTAACAGGGATTCAAAATCTGCAGATAACTTACGTATTTCCTTAGGGGAGAATAATTTTAGATAATAAATAATCTCTGCATGATTCTTCCCTTTGCTGTGTATGGAAATATACGACTGGTTATTCCTGGCACTTTTCATGAATGCAGAATTGTTCTCCACCCAGGCGATAAGCTTATCTACCGAGTTCTGAAAATTTGCAATGGCAGGAAGTGTAGCCAGCCCTTCCCAAATGGTATTATCCTCTTTAAGAGCATGCATAAACCCAATGGGATTATCCAGACTAATTATCATGGCGGCATTGGTGGGTACCAGATCTAAAGCCTTCGAATCAGGCAGTTGATTCCTTTTTAGTTGTAAATAAAAAACAAAAGCCAATCCCAAAAGAACAATAATAGCAAGTGGAATGATATATCTTTTCAGCATAATACCTTGATTTTACGGAGATAAATTTATTAATAAATCTAGAAGATACTTAATTTTTCAATTACATTTCGTGCATTATTAAACGATTAAGGAATAAACCGATCTAAAACACCAAATGTTTTACCTTTACGCTGTTTCTTAGAGATTAAAAATACCTTATGAAATCTTACAATCCACAAATAAAAAACTTTTTAAGCCTTATTTTGCTTGTATGGGTTTTTATTATTTTGCCTTCTTCAACTTTGGGCCAGCAAATCAGAGTTATCGATACCGAAACGGGGCATCCTGTTTCCAATGTAGCCGTTTACACCATATCAGGAAAGAGTTCCACCTTAACCGGAGAAAGTGGCAATGCTGATTTAACAACCTTCCCCACAAATGAAAAAATCTATTTTCAGCATCCGGCTTATATCAATGCAATATATACAGTAAGGCAACTGGATAGTATGGATTTTCTGCTCGAACTGGAAAAACAGTACATTCAAATTGAAGAATTTGTCGTTTCGGCTTATCGATGGGAGCAAAATACCAATAAAATTCCAAATAAGATTCATGCATTACAGCAACCCGAAATAGAATATGAAAATCCGCAAACCACTGCAGATCTTTTGCGCACTACAAATGAGGTTTTTATACAAAAAAGTCAGATGGGAGGCGGAAGCCCCATGATTCGTGGATTTGCCAGTTCATCGGTTTTGCTGGTTGTGGATGGTGTGCGCATGAACAATGCCATTTACAGAAGTGGAAATTTGCATAATGTCATCTCGCTTGATCCGAATAGCATAGAAACCTCTGAAGTAATTTTCGGACCAGGTTCGGTAACTTATGGAAGCGATGCGCTGGGAGGAGTAATGGATTTTCACAGCTTAAAACCCCGGCTCTCCACTTCGGGGGAAATGCAGGTGAACGGGCAACTAACAGGACGCTACTCCAGTGCAAACAAAGAGAGGATGGCACATGCACATGTGAATATTGGAAGCGGGAGATGGGCATTTCTAAGCAGCATTTCTTTTACCCAATTTGATGATTTAATCATGGGGTCTCATCAACATTCGGATTACACCAGACCCGAATATGTTACGCGTATTAATGCCAGAGATACCGTTCTTGCCAATCCGGATAAAAATGTGCAGGTTCCATCGGGCTATGATCAGCTAAATTTTATGCAACGAATCCGTTTTAATCCGGATAAGCCCATGGAATTTATCTATACATTTCATCACTCCAAAACTTCTGATATCCCTCGCTATGACAGACTCATTCAATACAGCGACGGGACATTGAAATATGCCGACTGGTATTACGGACCGCAGCGCTGGAATATGCACAGCTTAAAAACTACAATTGACAAATCAAACCTCATCGCAGACAGAACCGATCTTAATCTATCCTACCAGTTCTATGAAGAAAGTAGAAATGACAGGAGGTTCCAACGTGATTTTCTGAGGAACAGGACAGAAAGCCTGCATATTTTTTCCACAAACCTAAACTTCGAAAAAACAATTGCTGAGAAATCTAATCTTTACTATGGCCTCGACTGGAACTACAACAACCTCGCCTCCACGGCTTACGAGGAAAACATACGTACCGGGGAGAAAACTACCACCGCCACCAGATATCCCGACGGAAAGAACCGCTACCAAACGATGGCTGCTTACCTCAGCTACCACCTTCAATTAAATGATAAAACAAACCTGGTTTCCGGACTTCGCTATACCTGGGTGGATCTATTATCAGAACTAAAAAGTGATGAATTCTACGACTTCCCGTTTGATGAAATAAAACTGAAAACAGGGGCCCTAAATGGTTCTTTAGGTCTCGCATACCGGCCTGCGAAAACCTGGCAGATGAATCTGAACCTGTCTAGTGGTTTCCATGCACCCAACATCGATGACATTGCCAAAGTATTTGATTCGGAACCCGGAAGCGTAGTTGTTCCCAATAGCAAATTAAAACCGGAATATGCCTACAATTTAGATGCAGGTATAAAAAAAACCTTTAAGGAGAAATTAAAAATAAATGCCACTGCTTTCTACACCCTGGTAAATAATGCCATGGTACGACGCGATTTTACTTTTAATGGTCAGGATTCCATTCTATATGATGGGGAGATGAGTAAGGTCAACGCCTTAGTGAATGCCGATCAAGCAAGGATTTACGGATTTCACTTTTCATTAAACTGGAATATAACAAAAAGCTGGTTTTTCGAGAGCTATTATAACTATACCAAGGGATATGACCAGGATGATGTACCCATAAGACACGTTGCTCCAGCCTTTGGACTATTGGGGCTGTCCTACCATAAGAATGATATCCGGGCATCTTTTGATATTCGCTATAATGGCGAAATCAGCAATAATGATCTCGCCCCCAGCGAACAAAGCAAAACACACATGTATGCAACAGACAGCAATGGAAATCCATACAGCCCTTCATGGTATACCCTGAACTTAAAAATGCGCTACAGGATTAATAACGAACTGGCGCTAAATGCCGGATTGGATAATATTTTGGATGTTCGATATCGACCCTACTCTTCGGGAATTGTTGCACCCGGAAGAAATATTTATCTTGCTCTGCGCGTAAAATTTTAAAGTTTTCATTAATTTGGCCTGAAGATTGTGTACTTCGTCATAAATCTATGTCTATGCATCCGGGAAACAAACATTTCGCCCTACTTGTATTTCTGATTTTGATTTCCTCTTTTGTTGGAATGGCCCAAATCGGGGAAAAGAATACTATCAGGAATAAAATCGATAAAGATCGTGAAAACTTCGAAGCTGTTTTCCGACAAGCCTTCCCTGAGGAAGATACCGGAAGTAGCATGCAACATCTTTACGACATCCTTCCTGAAAAACTCCCTTTATGGATTTTTCAGGGCCAACGCGCAGAAATTTCCCTGGGAATATCAGATCCAGGCTTAGACTCGGCTATGGCAATAAAGCAGGCAACCATTCGGGCTATTGCTATGCATGCACTTTTACAAAAAACCCATTACAAAAACATTAGCGACGACTACTCAGCATTAAAAGAAACCTCCCGAAAGGGGACCTATCAGACAAAATATCAGGATTTATCCAAAATAACCACAACAATTCCCTATGCAAAAGAACTGCCTAAACCAGAAAAAATCTTTTTTACCAAATACGGAGAAGCTCTTGTTCTTCTGAAAACCCTCGAAGAGCAATCTTTACAGGATACAATGAAGGTACAGGCAGAATACATGCAAGTCCTCATTGAACGAAATACCCTCCCCGAGCGTATTGAGTTTGTAAATTTTAAAATACTGAGTACTGATTCTGCTTTTTACAGCTCGAATTATAGTTATAAAAAATTTAATCGCAGTTACGAAATCAACTCTTCGATAAACGAAAAAGAAATAAGCATCCCTGCCCGTAGCTTTCACTACATAAAAGCAGACAGCCTTGCAGAAGATTCTATCGGAACAAACATGCTCTGTTTTGATTTAAACAAAGGCCTTTGGAATGCTTATATTCATGGAAGCCTAAGTACTATAAACCTTTGTGCCAAACAAATGCCACAATTTATCAAAAACACCTACGATAATTACAGCGCGAAAGATGAGCAACTGGTACGTTCGGTTACAAGTGTCGTGTTCAAAACCGATATTGAGGGCATAAAAATTAAAGACAACGAAATTCACTTGTTAATTGACTGCCAGGGCTATTGACACAAAATATTCTCATATACCATAGATTCTTAAGACTTCCGACAACATCCAGCTGATTTTTTACGTATTGGAAAAATTCGGTTTTTTTTAGCTTTTCCTTACATTTACAAATCGAAGCGTTTTAAATCACTATTTCAAAAGACCTATTCATGGAAAAGCAATACCATCTCATCGAAGTTAAGACAGCAAAAGATGAAAAAGACTTTATACTTTGTCCAGTTGACCTTTACAAAAAGAATAAAACATGGATTCGTCCGCTGGATGAAGATATAAAGGCAGTTTTCAATCCAAAGAAAAATAAGTTATTTAGAAAAGGAGAAGCTATTCGTTGGATACTGAAAGACAACAAGGGAGAGACCCTTGGACGATTGGCTGCATTTATAGATCATAAAACAGCAAAAAATAACGAGCAACCCACAGGAGGGATCGGTTTTTTTGAATGTATTAACGACCAAAGCGCTGCTTTTAAGCTATTTGATGCCGGCAGGGAATGGCTGGCCTCAAAGGGAATGGAAGCCATGGATGGCCCGGTGAACTTTGGAGACCGGGACAGATGGTGGGGATGCCTGGCAGATGGCTTCGAGCATGAACCTAACTATTGCATGCCTTACAATTTTCAATACTATAACGATCTATTTGAGGCGTATGGATTTAAGAATTTTTTTAACCAGTATACTTATTACCGGGCGGTAAAAAAAGAGGGCTTGCAAGCTGTGATTGAAGAGAAAGCCAAACGCCTTTTCAATAATCCGGATTATGAATTCAGGCACCTGGAAAAGAAAAAACTTGAGCAATATACCGAAGACTTCCGTACCATTTACAATAAGGCATGGTCCAGGTATCCAGGGGTAAAAGAAATTAGCAAAATGCATGCAAAGGCCCTGATGAAAAGTCTGGGTCCCATACTGGATGAAAAGATCATGTGGTTTGCTTACTATAAAAATGAACCTATCGCCTTCTACCTAATGATACCGGAAATCAACACCATCATTAAACACCTAAATGGAAAGATGAACCTCTGGGGGAAAATTCTTTTCATGTATCATAAATGGAAAAACACCTGCGACAAAGCATTAGGATTAATATTTGGCGTTGTTCCCGGACACCAGGGAAAAGGCATCGAAGGTGGCCTGGTAATGTCTTTTGCAGAAGTGGCCCTAAAGAAAAACTTCCCTTATAAACATATTGAACTCAACTGGATTGGTGATTTTAACCCCACGATGATGAAAGTAGCTGAGCAGGTTGGAGCCAGCATTCTAAAGACACATATCACCTACAGGTATCTTTTTGACAGGGAAAAAGAATTTAAGCGTGCAAAAAAGGTAAATGTTTAAATTTTTCTGATTTTTATAGACACATGCATCCTTCAAAGCATTATTTTTGAAAAAAATAAATTTCAATGCAATCGATACGCGAAATATTTAAAATGGGTTACGGCCCTTCAAGCAGCCACACCATTGGTCCGGTAAGGGCTGCCGGTATTTTTCAAAACAAAAATCCCAATGCTGAACGTTTCCGCGTATCGCTTTATGGGAGTCTTGCTGCCACTGGGAAAGGGCACCATACAGATATCGCTGTACAAAAAACCTTGCTCCCCAAAGATGTGGATATTCAATGGCACCAGGAAAAAGAATTGCCTTTGCATCCTAACGGTATGCTATTTGAAGCTCTAAACAAAAAGAAAGAAGTTATAGACAAATGGACCGTTTATAGCATTGGCGGGGGCGATCTTGAAGATGAAAACGGTCTCCTGAATAATGAAAAAGTATACTCACACACCAACCTTTCAGATATTATGGACTGGTGCACCACAGAAGGAAAAACATTTTGGGAGTATGTGGGGGAGTGCGAAGGTGAAGAAATTTGGAGTTTTCTTAAAGAGTTGTGGAACATTATGCAGGATACCATTCGCAGGGGGCTTGATAATGAAGGGGTTTTGCCCGGTCCGATCAAACTTGCCAGGAAAGCCAATAATTACTATGTCAAATCGATGAATTCACATGGAGCCATACAGGATTCGGGGTTATTGTTCGCTTTTGCGCTAGCCGTATCGGAAGAAAATGCAGCCGGAGGGAAAATAGTTACCGCACCCACTTGTGGATCATCGGGAGTGCTGCCTGCCATGCTCTTCTACCTTATAAGGGAAGAATACATGACCGATCAAAAAATTCTTCGGGCACTGGCCACCGCCGGACTCATTGGCAACCTTGTGAAGCGAAATGCCAGCATTAGCGGAGCGGAGGTAGGTTGCCAGGGCGAAATTGGAACAGCCTGCGCCATGGCAGCAGCAGCGGCAGCACAAATCATGGGAGGCTCGCTCAGACAAATAGAATATGCTGCAGAAATGGGTTTTGAGCATAATTTAGGACTCACTTGTGACCCCGTACTGGGTTATGTTCAAATCCCATGCATCGAACGTAATGCCATAGCTGCAACAAAAGCACTTGAATGCGCTGTTTATGCTTTATTTTCTGATGGAGGACACAAAATAAGCTTTGACAAAGCAGTAACCACCATGGCTGAAACCGGAAGAGATATTCAAAGCGCTTACCGGGAAACGGGAATTGGCGGACTGGCTAAACAATGGAAACCATTTGATACAAAACAATAACATCCATGATCGACAATGAAATATTATTAGCATTTGGACTTACACTATTTGCCGGTTTATCAACAGGAATTGGGAGTGTAATGGCCTTTTTTACTAAGACCACCAACACTAAATTTCTTTCACTGGCTTTAGGCTTTTCAGCGGGTGTGATGATCTATGTTTCTTTTGTAGAAATTTTTCAAAAAGCCAAAGAATCGCTGATAAGTGAAATGGGGTTAAGAGCAGGATCATGGATGACAGTTGCCGCTTTCTTTGGAGGTATTCTATTAATTGCGATTATTGATAAACTCATTCCTTCATTTGAGAATCCACATGAAATACGAATGGTAGAAGATATGGATAATAAAAGAAACAATGCCAAGCTTATGAAGATGGGCACGTTTACAGCACTTGCCATAGCTATTCACAATTTTCCTGAAGGATTAGCTACCTTTACAGCAGCATTAAATGATCCAAGTCTGGGTATAGCCATTGCAATAGCCATCGCCATTCACAACATTCCGGAAGGTATTGCCGTTTCTGTCCCTATTTACTATGCTTCGGGAAATAAGAAAAAAGCCTTTTGGCATTCATTCCTTTCCGGGCTGGCAGAACCTGTTGGAGCATTGGTAGGATACCTCATCTTAATGCCCTTTATTACAGATACCACTTTTGGAATTCTTTTCGCCGGGGTAGCGGGTATAATGGTTTTTATTTCAATCGATGAATTATTACCTGCTGCCAGAGAATACGGAGAACATCACCTATCCATTTACGGCCTGATTGCCGGAATGGTGATTATGTCTTTTAGTTTACTCATGTTCATATAAAAAAAGAGTGCCGGGCACCTCTTTTCATTTATTTATAGCTGGCCCTAAAAAGGCTTAAAACCTATTATTTCTCTTACTTCTTTAAGTGTTTTTGCTGCACTTTCCCGGGCCTTTTCTGCTCCATTATTCACCACTTTCTGCAAGTACTCTTCATCACTTGAAATAGCCATGATACTTTCGCGTATTGGAGTTGTGAAATTTATGATATCCTCGGCCAATTGTTTTTTCATATCACCATATCGAATGCTGCAATTTGCATATTGTTCCCTGAAGAACTTCAATGTATCCTCTTCAGATACAACATTCATCAGTGTAAAAAGATTCTGAATAGGTTCTGTTGGTTCCAGGTTCTTTTCAGTAGGCCCGCTGTCTGTCACTGCTCTCATCACCTTCTTACGAATACTTTTAGGATCATCAGCCAGGTAGATGCCATTTCCTTCGGATTTTCCCATTTTTCCGGAACCGTCCAGCCCGGGAATTTTAATTAAAGCCTGTCCAAAGTTAAATGGCTGTGGTTCCTTAAAATAATCTACTTTGTACATATTATTGAAACGGCGCGCAAATTTTCGGGTCATTTCCAGATTTTGCTCCTGATCTTTCCCCACAGGTACTTTACTTGCATGATGTATAATAATATCCGTAGCCATTAAAACAGGGTACGTTAGTAAACCCGCATTTACGTTCTCAGGCTGTTTTCGCACCTTATCCTTGAAGGATGTCGTTCTTTCCAATTCGCCTACATAGGCATTCATATTCAGCAAAAGATATAATTCAGCAATTTCCGGAACATCACTTTGTAGATACAGAGTAGCCACTTCGGGATCTAAGCCTGAAGCTAAATATTCTGCCAATACCTGCTTCACACTACCATGTAAATTTTCCGGAGTGGGATGGGTTGTAAGCGAGTGAAAATCAGCAATAAAAAAATAGCATTTATGCTCGTGCTGCATCTTCACAAAGTTTTTCAGCGCTCCAAAATAATTTCCTAAATGTAAATTTCCTGTTGATCTTATACCACTTACTACAGTTTCCATTCGATAATCAGTATATTTGTAAAAAATTATATCCCTGCAAATGTAACAAATGTTCATCATATTTGAACTTCTAAGGGCAAGAACTGATGGCAATATCTAAAGAATTATTAAAAGAACTGGCGTCTCTAAGTAAAATTGAGATAGAGAATGAAGAAATTGATAGTTTTGTTCAAGATCTTCAACATCTGGATGCATTGTTTCAAAAAATTGAAACCTATCATTTTCCCGATAATTCTTTACATGACAATTTAAAAATTCAGGGCAGAATAAGGCCGGGCAATCAATCATCAGATTTCTCAAAAAAGGAACTGTTAGACTTATCACATCACAAGCTTGGAAATTTCTATGAGGTTCCTATAATGTTGCACTCATTAAAAAGTAAATAAGAAATGTTACGATTCCTGTTATATCTCTTTTTATTCTTCTTTATTTATATGATTATCCGATTCTTTACCAATATCTTCAGGGCCTTCAAGCAGGGCAATCCCCGGGAAGAAAGACAAAAGGAAGGAGATGTAACTATACGTAAGCCTAGTGATGATAAAAA
>CAYVSF010000043.1:0-11536 GCA_964453775.1 uncultured Bacteroidales bacterium | reverse complement strand
AAAGCATTTTATAGATGTAGAAACCATCAATAATATCAGAAAAAGAAAGGATCTGGAATTTTATGAATGTAAACATGAAGATTTTTTAGAACAGCCCCGGCAGCATCTCGAGAATCTTTGCCATTTTCTGGAAATACCGGCATATGATGATTATCTTGAAAACACCTTAAAAATTATACATAAAAGCAGAAGCCAGAGTAGAAAGAAAATCCACTGGGAAAAATCAACGATAGAAAAGGTACAAAAAAGAATAGACCAGTACGATTTTTTGAAAGGCTACACATTTAATACCTAATCAGATGAACACATTTAAGAAAGTACTCAAATATATCAAACCCTATAGCGGACATGCTACAGGAAGTATTATTTTCGCTACTTTGGGCTCCCTCTTCTCGCTGTTTTCACTAACCATGGCCATCCCTTTTTTAGGAATCCTGTTCAAGGAGCAACCCATGGTAACCGAACCAATGCCGTTTTCAATGAATGAAGAGGCCCTTTTTCACAATTTCAACTACTTCATCAGCCAAATCATATTAAGTCAGGGAGAAAGACGGGCCTTATTGATAGTAAGTTTGATCGTTGTGGTACTGGTATTATTTAAAACCCTCCTGAATTATTTCAGCAAATACACCATGACCCCCCTACGAAACGGAATCGTAAAAGATATCAGAAATAAACTCAATGATAAAATCCTGGGCCTTCAGCTGGCCTTTTTTACCGACGAAAAGAAAGGCGATTTAATTGCACGAATGACAGGAGATGTACAGGAAATTGAAGCCACAATTATTCGCTCTCTGAACAAACTCATCAAATCACCTATCACCATTATTGTATACCTGGTGGTGTTATTTAAAATGAGCTTCTCACTTACTCTGTTTGTTCTTGTGTTACTGCCCATTAGTGCCTGGATTATTGGACGCATCGGAAAATCCCTGCGTAAAAAATCAGCGCAGGGACAAAAGAAAATGGGTGTGCTGCTTGCCTATATAGAAGAGACGCTCTTTGGATTGCGAATTATTAAAGCCTTCAACAGTGAAGAAAGGGTAAACAATCGATTTAAAGCAGAAAACAATTCCTATACCCGTGTAATGAACCGGCTTTGGAGGAAAAAAGAACTTGCTTCACCTTTGAGTGAACTCCTTTCAACAGGAGTTATTTTAGTTGTTATGTACTATGGAGGAAGTTTAGTACTCAACAATACTTCCTCCATGAGTCCCCAGGTTTTTATCACTTATCTTGCCATTTTCTCGCAAATCATTCCACCGGCAAAAGAGCTTTCATCCATTTACTACAACCTGCAAAAAGGAAGTGCCAGCTTTGACCGGGTGGAGGAAGTGCTAAAGGTGAAAGAGACCATCAAGGAATCTCCCAGGGCCACTGCCATTAAAGCTCTTACAGATAAAATTGAGTATAAGAATGTTTCGTTCCGCTACAAGGATGATTATGTTTTGAAAAATATAAACCTTGCCATTTCCAAAGGGAAAAGAGTAGCGCTGGTTGGACAGTCGGGAGCAGGGAAATCAACCCTGGTGGACCTTCTTCCCCGCTTCTATGATGTAGAGAAAGGCGAAATCAGCATTGACGGTAAAAATATTCGCGATCTAAAAATCCGTGATTTAAGGGCACTCATGGGAATTGTAAGTCAGGAATCCATCCTGTTCAATGACACCATTTTTAATAACATTGCCTTTGGTATAGATGATGCCCAAGAGGAAGATGTGATAGCAGCCGCTAAGGTCGCTAATGCCCATGAGTTTATCATGCAAACCGAAGAAGGTTATCAAACCAATATTGGCGATCGTGGAAATAAATTATCGGGAGGACAAAAGCAGAGAATCAGTATAGCCAGGGCTGTATTAAAGAATCCACCAATAATGATTCTGGATGAGGCCACTTCAAGCCTCGATACAGAATCCGAAAAATTGGTGCAGGATGCAATTAATAAGCTGATGAATAATAGAACTTCCATTGTTATTGCCCACAGACTCTCCACTGTGAGAGATGCGGATGAAATTTGTGTACTGCATGAAGGTCAAATTGTTGAAAGGGGAACGCATGAAGCGCTCATTGAATTGCAGGGCGTTTATAAGAAACTAAACGATTTACAAATGTTTGCTTAAAGCTATAGCGCATGAAACTTTTAACGGTTATAAACTCAAAGATTCCAGTAAAAACCTATGGAGGTAGCCAAAGAGACGTTTGGGCCCAGGGGAAAGAGATGGTAAAAATGGGTCATAAGATGGCATTTCTTGCCAAAAATGGCTCTACATGCCCGTTTGGAGATATCATCCCTTACAATGAAAATCTTACATTGAACGAACAAATCCCTGATGATGTAGATATTGTGCACTTTCATGGCCCCATTCGAGAAGAAATTCGAAAGCCCTATATGGTAACAATTCATGGAAACGGGCAACCGGGTGAAACCTTTGATCAAAATACTGTATTTGTCTCTAAAAACCATGCAAAAAGACATAACTCCTCTCGCTATGTATACAATGGGCTTGATTTGGAAGAGCTGGGACCTGTTGATTTAAATGCAAATAGACATCACTTGCTATTTTTGGCAAAGGCTTCCCGGAAAATCAAAAACCTAAAAGGAAGTATAGAGATTGCCAAACGAGCCAACAGGAGACTAGCTGTAGTTGGTGGAAGAAAATTGAACCTGAATCCAAAAATCAAATATTTTGGAATGGTGGGTGGCGAAAGAAAAAGTGCAATAATTCAACAATCGGATGCTTTACTCTTCCCCGTTTTATGGCATGAACCTTTAGGACTTGCAATTCTCGAAAGTCTCTACTTTGGCTGTCCTGTTTTTGGAACAACATTTGGTTCACTACCGGAACTTATAGGAACCGAGTTTGGATTTCTTTCGAATTCGAAATCTGAGCTTGTAAATGCACTGGAGCATATAGGTGATTACGACCGCAAGAAATGCCACGAATATATCTGCGATAATTTTTCCGCAAAAAAGATGACTAAAGATTACTTAAAGGTATATGAGGAAGTGCTCAGCGGAAAAAAACTAAATTCTAAAGCACCACAGAGTGTTATCACAGCAAAAGAGCCCATTTTTAAAATGAATCCTTAAATAGGGTCTGTTATATAAAAATATACAACTGAGAATTGGAGCTTTCCACCAAAGGGGATATGTCTGCTGTTATTTTACCTTTCGGATTATGGTGCGTACTTTCGTTCCAATGGGAATATGATTGTAAAAGAAATTGGGTAAAGCTTTGTATGAATAGGTTTCCCAACGAATCAACTCAAATCCGGTTAAATCCAGAAGCCGCTGAAAAGAACGTTTTGAAAACTCATTGCAATGCCCCGGTTGATATTCGGGGCGGTATTTTTTGCGACTAATACCCCAGTTAGAAAGAGTTCGCTGCCATTTATGACTTAAAGAATGAATATTGGGAAACTCAAGGTGCGCATACCCTCCTGAATTAAGCAATTCGCCGATTTTAGATAGGGCTTTAGGGGAGTCGGGAATGTGCTCCAGCACATGACGAAGAGATACCAAATCATATTTTCCATCCGACTCAAAAGTTAAAAAATCATCATTATGTACTTTTATATCCAACTTTGCTGCAACATATTGTGCATATTGCCCAAGCAATTCCAATCCAGTAACCTCCCAGCCTTCTCTTTTCATAAGTTGTAAGAGCGAACCATTCCCACAACCAATATCCAAAAATTGGCCTTTCACCGGTACATTCCGTTCGATAAATTCATACGACATAAGAGCCTTCATCCTTCTTTTGGGATTTTCCGAAGGAACCATTACATCAGCATATTTTTCCTGATTTTCGGTAATGTTTAATTGGGAAAGATCCAGATTTACCAAACCACATGGCTGGCATTCGTAAAAATGGAACTGGTTCTTATAACCCTGCACATAAAGTAGTTTTAAATCATTACTCCCACAAATTCTACAATCCATAACCCTCCAACATTTTTCTTGATTAAACATCCTGCGAACGAGGAATGATAGCGTGTTGATTATTCGAGTAAAACTAATCTTTTTTCTAGAAACGCCCTAATCACCTCTTCTTTTCTTTCAAAAGAATGCACTGCATAACACAAAAACCATGCACACAAGCAATAACTAAAATATCAATACAATATAAAAAATGTATAAGAAAAATAATTAAAAACTAAAACGTTTTATGGTGGATTAAATTCGAATCGATGTATCTTTTTTCATATATCCACGTATGATTATGAATAAGAATCTACACAATCTCTTGATTCTCTGATGAAAGAACGAAAATTGCTTGTCATTCTACTTCTTGCCCTTATAGGCCTGAATCCAGGGCTGTTTGGCCAGACCAAAATTGATACTTTGGAGCGGATGCTGGATGATGCAACTGGAGATCAGCGAATTGAGATTCTTTATTTACTCTGTAATCACTATGTATATGCTGCGCCAGAGAAAGCAATCCCCCACGCCAAAGAGTTCTTAAAAATCGCGGAGGAACTTGATAGCCTGGGCCATATGGCTTATGCAAGTTCAATCCTTGGAGAAGCATACTACTTCATGGATAACCTGGATAAATCACTGGAGTACTTCAATAAATATCTTGAGATCAACGAAAAAATCGGAAACATGGATGGCATTGGTTCCGCCTATAATAATCTGGGTATTTTACACCGGGAAATGGGAGATTTTGATCAAGCTATTCAATACTACCAGGAATCATTGAAGATAAAACGTGAACTTAATGAGAAGCAAGGTATAAGCAGTACCTTAAACAATATCGGGGTGCTTTACGAGCACCTAAATCTATTTTCAAAAGCGCTGGAATACTATAAAGAAAGTTACCAAATTGAAAAAGAACTCAACGATTTGGATGGGATAAGCACTTCATTGCTAAATATAGGAGCACTTCATGGAAAAATGGGAAACTATGATTTAGCAGAAGAATATTGCCAGGAGAGTATTGCAATAGCAGATTCCATGAATTTCCAAATTACCCTTGAAATGAACTACGAGAGTCTTTTCAATACCTACAAAAGAAAAGGGGATTACAAAAAGGCACTCGCTTATCATGAGAAACACACCCAGCACAAGCAAAATAGGATCAATGAAGAAACCACCAGACAGCTTGCTGAACTGGAGGTAAAATACGATACAGAAAAAAAAGAAAAAGAAATTGCACTTCTTAGTAAGCAAAAGAAGCAACATCAAACGATAATCATACTGTTTGTGGTTGGTTTCCTATCTATTGTAGCATTCTCCATTTTACTCTACAGGGAAAACAAGCGAAGGAGAAAAAACAATCAGCTGCTTTCACTGCAAAATGCCGAGATACTCCAGCAGAAAGAAGAAATTGAGGCACAAAGAGATGAAATTGAAGCCCAGCGAGATGAAATCAGAAGACAAAAGGATATTGCAGAGCAAAGCGAGGATAAAATAAGCAAGATCAACCAGGATCTTACTGACAGTATAGAATATGCAAAAAACATTCAGGTGGCTTTATTCCCTGATAAATACACATTACAACGAATTTTAAAATCCGGATTCTGCCTGTTTAAACCTAAGGATATTGTCAGTGGTGATTTTTACTGGGTATCAGAAATAGATGATAAAGAAATCATTGTTGCAGCTGATTGCACAGGACATGGTGTCCCCGGAGCTTTTATGAGTATAATTGGGATAACCTTCCTCAATGAAATTATCAATGATGAAAAGATCTTGCAACCTGCAGAGATTCTAACCCGCTTACGAAAAAAAATTATAAAAGCTCTGGTGCATTCCAATAAAATTATGGAAGCCAAGGATGGCATAGACATGTCGCTTTGTATCATTGACAGAGACAAGATGACACTTGAATTTGCGGGAGCCTACAATCATCTTTACCTGGTAAGGGATAACATGCTTGAAACTTTCAGAGCCGATAAGATGCCTGTTGGCTTTTCTTCAAAAGCCATTGTGCCCTTTACGAATTATTCCATAAAACTGGAGAAAAATGATATGTTCTACATTCTAACGGATGGATATGCAGACCAATTTGGCGGGCCAAATAAGAAAAAATTCAGAATGGGTAATATGCGTCAACTCTTCCTGGACATACACCAAAAAAGTATTGATGAACAAAAAATGATACTTTACGAGAATTTCCTGGATTGGAAAGAAGACCAACCGCAGATAGACGATGTGTTGGTTCTTGGCTTTAGGATTTAACTCCCATTTCGTCCGGCATAAGCTCTATTAAGTCTTCCATTTTCAAACTCTTCCCGGATACTTTAGAATCTGCACTTTCGTAGTATTTTTTTCGCTGATTTAACAGATTACTGGCATATGCCTTTAGATCATCCGGTGTTTTTCCCCAAATCAGAGGACGATCTTTCTTAGATTCTATTAATCTATTCACAAGAACACCCGTATCCACTTCGATATAAATTGTCTTCCCACTCCGGTTCATCAGCTCCATGTTATCTTCGAAACAAGGCGTTCCACCACCGGTGGCAATAATACAATGATCATTCACCTCAATGGTATTTTTCAGAATCTCTCTTTCTATTTTTCGAAATTCATCTTCCCCATATTTTACCATCAAATAACGAATAGAAGCTCCCCGGCTATCTTCAATCTTTTCATCCAAATCAATAAAAGAAACATCAAGCTTTGATGCCAGCTTTTTCCCATAAGTAGACTTGCCGCTTGCCATGAAGCCTATTAAAAAAACACGCATAATTCCTGATTTTTCGCTAAGGAATAAAATTAATTAGGGATAGACAAATTCTTTTGATAAACGGCTGAAATCAGATGTCTAAACGCATTTGTGACTTGTCATCCTCCTCTTCATGATCTTCATCCTCCTTTTCCTTAGCTTCTACCTGTTTAATCGGTTCTAACTGTTTAATGACATCCACCTCATATTTTGATAACCTTTTCCCTTTTGCTTTATAGCTTTTTACAGCTATAAAATCAGCAACTTCTATAATCTCGCTATCCCGATTGCTGTGTTTTCCTCCAAACTTCACTTCCAGTCTGGGGTATTCCACTTCCATAATTTGAATAAGCTTGTTATCCGGGTTGTCGCCTATAAATGAGGTGAGGGTTTGCGTTGGCTCGAAGTTAAAACGCTTAACGTAATAATAGTCGTGATCTGCATCATAATATACTGCTGAAAAGGTTTTGTCTTCCCTGTATTTTTCTATGATCATCAGATCTTCTTCGTAATGGTTTGTGAGATCAAAATTGCTCATCCTGTATTTCCCGGATTTGGTGATCACCAGAATTTGATCATCTCCGTGAAACTCACCAAGGAACTCACCTCTTTCATCTGCATTTAATCTTAGAACATCCCAGTCGAACCATATCTTGTATCCGCCTAATGTGGAAAGTCCCTTCTCTTTCATACGTATTTTATGAATGGCATATTTCGTAAGGATATTCCCCATGGACTGGCGTCCTTTGATAGCCAGTTCACTAAAATCTAATTCCAGTTTGGTCTTTTTCATTCTCGGCCTTGGCCTCAGGTGAATATCAAGAAGTTCTGCTTCTCCATTTGGATTTGCACTCATATACATAATCTTAGAGCCTGAAGTTCCTTTTGTAATATCATATTCCTTGTCTCTGGTAATTCCTTTAATGGCGCATCTTTTCATCATGATATTTCCATTCATGCCATCCCTGTATATGATATTATAAATAGTACGGTCATCGTTCCTTTTAAAAACAGCAACATGCAGAATATCCTTCCCCACAAACTGCTTTTCGTCCACCTTGGTAATTAAATATTTGCCATCTTTTCGGAATACAATAATTTCATCAATATCTGAACAATCGCATACGTATTCATCCTTCTTAAGCCCTGTTCCTACAAATCCTTCCTCTCTGTTTACATAAAGCTTCTGATTAGCAACAACCACCTGCGTGGCTTCTATAGTATCTAAATTTCTAAATTCGGTTCTTCGCTTCCTGTCCTTTCCATATTTTTTCTTAATCTGTCGGAAATAGTTCACGGTATAATCTACGATGTGATCAAGATTGTTTTGCACTTCATCGATCTCCGCTTTAATCCCACGAATATGCTCATCCATCTTTTTAGTATCATACTTGGATATCCGTTTAATTTTAATCTCTGTTAGTTTAATGATATCTTCTTTCGTTACCTCACGTACCAGCTGCTTTTTAAAAGGTTCTAATCCATCATCAATAGCTTTAAGAACGGCTTCCCATGTCTCACACTCCTCAATATCTCTGTAAATTCGATTCTCTATAAATATTTTTTCCAGGGAAGAAAAATGCAACGCTTCTAAAAGCTCTCCTTTTCGAATTTCAAGTTCTTTTCTCAATAAGGCCAACGTACTATCTGTGGAGGCCCTAAGAATATCACTTACGCCAAGGAAAAGAGGCCTCTCCTCATCCACAACACAGGTGTTCGGAGAAATTGATACCTCGCAATCTGTAAAAGCATAGAGCGCATCCATCATTTGATCCGGAGAACTCCCGTTATTCAGATGAACTACAATCTCAATATGTTCGGCAGTATTATCATCGATTTTTTTAATCTTTATTTTTCCCTTATCGTTCGCCTTTAAAATCGAATCTATAATGCTTTGCGTGGTTTTTCCGTAGGGTATCTCGGTTATTTTGAGTGTCTTTTTATCTTCACGTTGAATTTTAGCTCTCACCTTTACCTGGCCTCCTCTTTTCCCATCGTTGTATTTAGAAAAATCGGCTATTCCTCCGGAAGGAAAATCGGGAAATAGTTCAAAAGACTTTCCTTTCAAATAGGAAATAGAAGCATCGATTAACTCATTAAAATTATGTGGCAATATCTTAGACGCCAGTCCAACAGCAATTCCTTCCACACCCTGAGCAAGAAGTAGGGGAAATTTAACTGGTAATGTCCAGGGTTCATCATTTCTTCCATCATAAGACTTCTTCCATTCTGTGGTTTTGGGATTAAAAACTACCTCCAATGCAAACTTCGAAAGGCGGGCTTCAATATAACGTGGTGCAGCGGAACTATCTCCTGTTAAGATGTTTCCCCAGTTTCCCTGCGTGTCAATCAATAAATCCTTTTGTCCAAGTTGCACCAGTGCTTCTCCAATAGACGCATCACCATGCGGATGATACTGCATGGTATGTCCTATGATGTTAGCCACTTTATTGTACCGCCCATCATCAATGCGCTTCATGGCATGCAAAATTCTTCGCTGTACAGGCTTTAATCCATCCATTAGATGAGGAACAGCACGCTCCATGATCACATAAGAAGCATAATCCAGGAACCAATCCTCATACATTCCTGTAAGATGCATTATTTTTGCAGCCCCGTCTTTCGATTGCATTTTGTTTTGAGCTTTTTTCTTATTTTCCGATTTATTTTTTGATTCCTCTGATGCACTCATTTTTCCCTACGCTTTCCTTTAACCTAACTCTAATGCTTCTTCAATTCTTAAATTATCAACAATAAAATCCTGTCTCTCCGGTGTATTCTTTCCCATGTAAAAAGATAGTAAATCTTTAATACTATCTTCTTTCCGCAAGCGCACTGGCTCTAATCGAATATCCTTTCCGATAAAATATTTAAATTCATCCGGCGATATTTCTCCCAAACCTTTAAAACGGGTAATCTCCGGGTTTCCTCCCAGTTTCTTTATCGCATCGCTTTTCTCCTTATCCGAATAACAATAAAATGTTTTCTTTTTATCACGTACCCTGAATAAGGGTGTTTGCAGGATGTATAAATGACCATTTTTAACCAAATCGGGGAAGAATTGCAAAAAGAAAGTCATTAACAATAAACGGATATGCATTCCATCTACATCTGCATCGGTTGCTATAATCACTTTATTGTAACGAATATTCTCAAGCCCTTCTTCAATATTTAATGCAGCCTGCAACAAATTGAACTCCTCATTCTCATAAACAATCTTTTTAGTCAACCCGTAAGTATTTAAAGGCTTTCCCTTCAAACTAAAAACAGCTTGGGTACTTACCTTCCTTGATTTTGTGATGGACCCTGAAGCAGAATCACCCTCGGTTATAAAAATCATCGTATCTTCCTTCTGCTCATGATTGCTATTGTAATGCACTTTACAATCGCGTAATTTTCTATTGTGCACGCTGGCTTTCTTGGCACGTTGTTTTGCCAGTTTTTTTATTCCTGATATGGCTTTCCGCTCTTTCTCCGACTCAATAATTTTCTTTAAGAGTAAGTCTGCTGTCTCTGGGTGCTTGTGCAGGTAATTATCAAGTCGTGTACGAATAAATTCATAGATAAAATTTCGTATTGTCGGACCATTGGGACCAATATTTTTTGAACCCAGCTTGGTTTTAGTTTGAGATTCAAATACTGGCTCTTCAACCTTTATACTCAGTGCGGCAATAATTGATATCCGGATATCGGAGGGATCGAAATCTTTCTTATAAAAATCACGAATTGTTTTTACGATCGCTTCCTTAAATGCCGTTAGGTGTGTTCCTCCCTGGGTTGTATGCTGCCCGTTTACAAAACTGTAATATTCCTCTCCATACTGATTCCCATGTGTAATGGCCACCTCTATATCTTCATCCTTCAGATGAATGATCTCATAGAGTCCTTCGGAACTCATGTTTTCATCCAACAAATCCCTAAGTCCATTCTCTGAACGGAAGGCTTCTCCATTCAGACGCATCGTGAGCCCTGCATTCAGATAAACATAGTTCTTGAGCATCAATTCAATATAATCCTCAATAAACGTATATTCACCAAATAGTTCAATGTCCGGAATGAATTCGACGTAGGTGCCATTTTTCTCTTTGGTCTGTTCTATCGGGAAATCCTCAATAAGTTCTCCCTTATTGAATTCAATGGTTTTAACCTCGCCTTCGCGAAAAGCTGAAATCTTAAAATGCATGGAAAGGGCATTCACCGCTTTTATCCCAACACCGTTTAAGCCCACTGACTTCTTAAACACTTTGGAGTCGTATTTAGCACCGGTGTTCATTCTGGAAGCCACATCCTTCAATTTTCCCAGAGGAATCCCTCTTCCATAATCTCTAACGATTACCCTGCTTCCCTCAATCTTGATATCGATGGATTTCCCAAAACCCATCATGAATTCATCTATACTATTGTCGATTACTTCCTTCAGCAATACATAAACCCCGTCGTCCTGAGAAGAACCATCTCCCAGCTTTCCAATGTACATCCCGGGACGTCTTCTAATATGCTCCTTCCAGTCTAATGTCCGTATGTTTTCTTCCGTATATTGCGCTGTCATGAATGATAAAATTTTTCGTAAATATAACGTAAAAGATGAATCCTGATAAATTTCTTTTTCAACAAAAAGAAGCTGGTTTGGCCGTGTTAAGTGGCCAAAAATAGTAAAAACAATAAAAATCAATGCTTCACGAGACTACAAGCTGTTAATAAATCGGCTACTTAAGAAATGATATCCATTTTTTTCATTAACTCTAAAGCATTCATCCTGGTAGTAATCCCTTTCCTAAGCTGATAATCAAATAATATGTTCTCGGCTTCAAGCTTTACTTCGAGACAATAATTCATAAAATTCTTAGGGTACTATTCTT
>CAYVSF010000042.1:0-11712 GCA_964453775.1 uncultured Bacteroidales bacterium | reverse complement strand
GATTAAAAGGGCCAAAAGAATACCAAGATGAATAATTTTATCCAGCGAATTATTGATGAAGGTTCCGATGTTACTCTTGAAATTTACCCTTAAAACCATGTCAAAAAAACTATTTATGGTTTCAAGCAGAACAAAGGGGATCAAATAAATCACATATTTGCTGAAAAGCGGATCAAATTGGGCCTCAAGAAAAGTTTTTTGCAAGGGAAAAGAAAGAGCAAAAATCACAAATAACACCAGTGGAATTAAAAATGTTTTTTTCAAAAATTCGGTTCTGCTTTGAGGTGTATTCTGATAATCCGGGAAAAATTTCAAAAAAGCATTGTTTGACCCCAATAGTAAAACGATACTAATAATTTTCCCAAGAGAAAGGAATAATGCGATAAGGCCGATTTCTTCGGCTGTAATTAATTTTGCCCTGTATACCGAATTGAAAAAACCCAACAAAACCCCCAGGTACAGTAAAGAAAGATTGAAGAAGCTTTGTTTTATGAATTTATTCATAGGGCTTATCTTGTATAGCTTAGTTGCTTAAGTGTTGGTTCTAAAATTGGATAAATCTCGTTAATCAAAGAAGTTTCGTCTCTCCATTTTCCAATGGATTGCGTAGAAATTTTCTTTTTGATATTTTGATGATGTTGGTATTTTTCTGTATCACCCATTTCCTGCGATTTATCTTTGTAGTTTTTGATAAGATGATCTGAATAGGGAATGGATAAAAAGGAGCAAACTTTACGAATCGTGTTTTCCGGATTTTGTACCAGATCTTCATATTTTATTTCGAGGAACTTTTTCGGATTGTTCTGGTGTTTAAAATGATATACCTGCCGGATGCTCCTTACCCATCTTTTAGCAGCTTCTTTTGTATTCGGGTAAATTCCTGATTTAAAATAACTTAAACTAACATCCCTGCCATCCCTGACCAGGTGAATATATTTTGCTTTTGGGAAAATTTTTGAGATCCAAAATAAATTGTAGGTATTGATAGGACTCTTATCACCCCAGATGAAATCTTTTTTTCCTTTTGAGATTCCATAGGATGTATAGAGTTGATGGATAACTTCTTCTAAAGATTTGTCATTTCCTTTTACGGACAGGAGTTGCTTTGTTAAGTTTTCTTTGGAGATTTCCCAGGTATCAATGTCATTAGAAGAGAAAATGGCTTCAACAGATTTCTGCACCAGTAAGTTCCAGTCTTTATGCTGGTATTTGAACAGGGTCTTAATCACTTGCTGCATCTTGTAAAATTCCGGAGGGATAACTATTTTATCATGAACAGAAAGGATTGCACGAAGAAGCGTATTTCCAGAACGACCAGAGCCCACAATAAAAAAAGGTTGATAGTGGTTTTTAGATACAGGAGTCTTCCTTTTGATGAAGCTTGCAGGACGGAGAAGCTTATGAAAAAGGATTATAAAATTTATTCCTGCTGAGGATTGTATAAAACGATTATAGATATTTTGCATTTTTCAACGAATCATTACTAGCTTTGGCGATAAAATCAATACGTTTTTTGCAGACAATTCATGTAATAAATTGGACTTATTTTTATATCTTGGTCCGAAAGATTTTCCAGTCGTAAAGTTAAAAATAATATTCAGTCGTTTAATAAAAGATCATAAAGCCTTTAATTTATGTCAATATTAGAAATTAGCCGAAAAGTTCTCCCACATATATTGATTGTGGTAGCCTTTATACTTGTTTCTTACATTTATTTTCAACCTATGCTGGAAGGGAAAACCCTGCAGCAATCAGACGTTAGAAACTTTAAAGGAATGTCGAAAGAGATTGTTGATTTTCGTGAAGCCACAGGAGAAGAAGCTTTATGGACCAACAGTATGTTCGGTGGAATGCCGGCCTATCTTATTTCAGTGAGATATCAGCACAATATTGTTCGGTTTGTTGATAAACTTCTGAAGTTTGGAAAACGTCCGGCAAATCAGCTTTTTTTGTATTTGATTTGTGGCTATTTTGCCTTTCTGGCTTTTGGCATGGGAAAGTGGGAAAGCGTTATTGGAGCTATAGCGGTTGCTTTTACTTCCTATAATCTTATTATTCTGGATGCCGGCCATAATTCAAAAGCTTTTGCTATCGCTTATATGGCGCCTATACTGGGTGGCATTTATTATGCCTACAGAAAAAAGATGCTCCTTGGGGTTGCAGTTACGGCCCTTTTCCTGGCCTTACAATTAAAGAACAATCACTTACAAATAACCTATTATACCTTGTTAACGGTTATTATTTACGGAATTGCAGAACTGATTATATCGTATCAAAAGAAAAAACTCCCTCATTTTTTTAAGGTCTCGGCACTGCTTCTTGTTGCTGCTATTTTAGCCTTAAGCACAAATTTTAGCCGGATTTGGACCACTTACGAGTATGGGAAATATTCGATTCGTGGCGAGTCGGAGCTTACCCATGATCAAGAGAACAAAACCTCCGGATTGGATAAGGACTATGCAACTGATTGGAGTTACGGTATAGCCGAAACATTTACCATGTTAATCCCTAATTTTCATGGTGGTTCTTCACATGGGGAACTTTCTACAAATTCCGAAACTTATGAATACCTGCGTAAGGTTCAGGGGCCGCAAAACGCCAGGCGTTTTGTTAAACAAATGCCTATATACTGGGGTAGTCAGCCTTTTACCTCTGGTCCGGTCTATTTGGGAGCTGTAATTATGTTCCTGTTCGTGTTCTCGCTTTTTGTGGTGAAGGGACCTGTAAAATGGTGGCTGGTGGCAGCAACTATCTTATCTGTACTTCTATCCTGGGGCGATAATTTTAATGTACTTACGGAGTTTTTCCTTGAGCATGTGCCCGGATACAACAAATTCAGAACCGTTTCCATGACATTGGTGATTGCCCAGATTACAGTTCCAATATTGGCTTTGATGGGCCTAAAAAAGATTTTTGACAAAAGCCTGTCCAAAGAAAACCTCTTGAAATATCTGAAGTATGCGCTATATATAACTGGGGGCTTTTCACTGATTTTTGTATTGGCACCCGGAATGTTTTTTAATTTCTCGGCACCTTCTGATCAGAACTATATCGCGCAGGGGGCACAGGACTTTATCGATGCACTTCGGGCAGACAGGAAAGCACTTCTAAGACAGGATGCTTTACGATCGCTTATTTTTATTGCTTTAGCAGCTGGAGCTTTGTACTTTTTTATCATAAAAAAATTAAAAAGAGAATATTTACTTGTCGCTTTGGGCCTTTTTATACTGGTTGACCTTTGGGGTGTAGATAAGCGGTATTTGAACAGTGATGATTTTGTATCCAAAAGAGAAGCGAAAGAACCCTTTAGAATGACCCAGGCCGATAAGGCTATTTTACAGGATAAGGATCCCAATTACAGAGTGTTTAATTTAACGATTAGTCCCTTCCAGGATGCTTCTACATCTTATTTTCATAAATCAATTGGGGGATATCATGGTGCAAAGATGAAGAGATATCAGGAACTTATTGAATATCACATCAGTAAAAATAACATGGATGTGCTAAACATGCTAAATACAAAATATCTCATCGTCCCTGGTAATAATCGACAGCCAGTGCCTCAGCGAAATGCTGAAGCTTTGGGCAATGCCTGGTTCGTTAACAAGCTTAGAGTGGTGGACAATGCAGACCAGGAAATAGAGGCACTTAATTCATTTGATCCGAAAAATGAGGCAATCGTTGATGACCGCTTTAAGGAATTGTTTTCAGATACAAGCTATGCCAATGAGGCCTCAGCGAGAATCTTACTGACAGATTATGCACCAAATCACCTGGTGTATCAGGCTAAAACCAATAACAAGCAACTGGCCGTGTTTAGTGAAATATACTACTCAAAAGGGTGGAAAGCTTTTATTGATGGAGAAGAAAAACCCCATTTTCGCGTAAATTATGTATTACGCGCCATGGAAATTCCGGCCGGTGAGCATACCATAGCATTTAAATTTGAACCTCAATCCTATTATTTGGGCAACAAAATAAGTATGGCTAGCTCCATTTTATTACTTTTGATGGTAATACTTGTTTTTGGGAAGGAAATTTACACGAATTTTTTTACAGGTAAACAGGGAGAAACCGAAGAGATTACATAATTAAATACTGATGATGTGAAAGCAGAATCAAGATTAACAAAAAGAAGACTTAGAAGTTCCTACTTAACCTCGATTATCAGCATTACACTGGTGCTTTTAATGCTGGGGCTGCTGGGCTTACTAATTCTTAATGCTAAAAGAGTTTCTGACTATGTTAAAGAGAATATCGGGTTTTCTATTATTTTAAAAGAGAATGTTAAAGAGGTAGATATTATTCGTTTGCAAAAGAATTTAGATGCCAGTGAATACGTGAAATCAACGGAATACATTACAAAGGAACAGGCAGCCGAGGAATTGCAGCAGGAATTAGGTGAAGATTTCATCGAATTCCTTGGATATAATCCCTTGTTAGCCTCCATAGAAGTCCACTTGTATGCGCCCTATGCAAATCCTGACAGTCTGGAAGTAATTGAAGGCGATTTTCAAAACTACGATCAAATTAAAGAGGTTTTTTATCAGAAATCCCTGGTGAATCTGCTTAATGAAAACATCAGAAAAATCAGCCTGATAATTCTTGTATTTAGTGCATTGCTATTTCTGATAGCGATTGCACTTATCAATAACACCATTCGATTGTCTGTCTATTCAAAACGGTTTATCATTCATACCATGCAGCTGGTTGGAGCGACAAGGGGATTCATTCGAAGGCCCTTCCTATACAGGAGTGCTTTTCATGGACTGATAGCATCGCTTTTGGCTATAGGTCTGTTAAGTGGCTTGTTGTATCTAGGCCAACAGGAGTTCCAGGAAATAATCAGTTTCCGGGATATTGAAATCCTTGGTGTGTTGTTTCTTGCAGTATTAATCATTGGTATTGCCATTAATTGGATCTCTACATTTTTTGCAGTGAATAAATATTTGCGAATGAATGTAGATAAATTGTATTTTTGACACAAAAATTAAGAACATGAGTAGGATAAAAGGCGATAAAAAGTTTGAATTTGCCCTGGGTAAAGAAAACTACAGGTTACTAATTATAGGATTTGCCATTATTATTATTGGGTTTTTATTGATGATTGGCGGTAAAGCTGATAGCCCACAGGAGTTTAATCCGGAAATATTCAGTTTTCGAAGAATTACACTCGCTCCAATAATTGTTCTCTTTGGATTTGCCTTTGAGATTTTTGCCATCATGAAAAAGCCCAAAGAGGATAAGTAATTTGTTGTAGCATATGAATTGGATTGAAGCTTTAATCCTTGGACTTATCCAGGGACTTACAGAATTTTTACCCGTAAGTAGCAGTGGACATTTAGAGTTAGGGAAAGCTGTTTTAGGCGTTGAATATTCAGAGAATTTAACATTTACAGTTGTTGTACATGGTGCAACTGTTTTAAGCACGATAGTTGTTTTCTGGCCCACTATACGAGATTTGTTAGTGGGGTTATTTAAGTGGAAGTGGAATGATTCAACAAAATATATCGCAAAACTGCTTCTTTCTATGATACCGGTCGTTTTAATTGGTTTGTTGCTGGAAGATCAGATTGAAGGACTTTTTGCCGGAAATGTAATGTTTGTTGGATTGATGCTTTTGATCACGGCAGGACTATTAGCGTTTACCTATTATGCGAAGGATTTAAATAAAGAGATGGGTTTTCGTCAGGCATTTATTGTAGGGATTGCGCAGGCTTTGGCCGTGCTCCCCGGAATTTCGCGTTCCGGCTCTACCATTGCAACTTCATTGTACCTTGGTATTAATAAAGAAGAGGCAGCCCGGTTTAGCTTTCTTATGGTTCTGATTCCAATTATCGGTGCCAATGCCAAAGACCTGATTTCTAAAGATTTTAGTGCTATGGCCAGTCCCGATATTATGCCTCTTGTTGTTGGTTTTCTGGCGGCCTTTTTTAGCGGCTTGCTGGCCTGCAAATGGATGATTTCACTGGTGAAGAGAGGGAAGCTTATTTACTTTGCTATCTATTGTTTAATCATTGGTCTAATTGCTGTAATAGCGGGAATCTAAATCATGGACGTAAAACATCTGGACGATTTTCAAAAAGGGATGATTATTCCTGTAAATAAACCTTACACGTGGACCTCCACAGATGTGGTTAGAAAGGTGAAGTACCAGATTGAGCGAAAACTTAGGGAGAGTGAATCAGAACGAAGGAAAATGAAAGTTGGCCATGCCGGTACCTTGGATCCTCTGGCAAGTGGATTGGTTATTGTATGTACGGGAAAAGCTACCAAGTTGATTGAAAATATCCAGGCGGGCGAGAAGGAGTATATCGCAGAAATAGAATTTGGAAAAACTACACCTTCTTATGATTTGGAAACCGGTTATGATGCTGAATTTCCCACCGATCATATTAGCCGGCAGGCCATTGAACAGATTCTTCTACAATTTACAGGCGAAATAACACAGTACCCGCCTGTGTTTTCTGCAAAAAATATTAACGGGAAACGGGCATACTTATATGCAAGGAAGGGAGAGAAGGTTGAAATGCGCCCCAATATGGTGCACATTAAAAAGCTGGAAATCGTTAATTTTGAACATCCTCATTTAACCCTACAAATTCGTTGTGGAAAGGGAACGTATATTCGTTCTTTAGCTCATGATTTGGGACAGGCACTAAATTCCGGTGCCTTTCTGAAAGGTCTAATCCGCACCAGGATAGGAGAGTATGAGTTAAATAATGCCATTTCTATCGAAAACTTCGAGAAAAAAATTGCATCTTTGTAACCATTTTAAAAATGGCACGTATAAGGAGCCTACGAATGTTTAATCCATAAAATCACAGGTATTAATGAAATTATCGCAGTTTAAGTTTAATCTGCCCAAGGAGCTGATTGCAAAATATCCCGAGAAGAACAGAGATGAATCCCGCCTGATGATTGTCCATCGAGATACCGGAAAAATAGAACACAAAATCTTTAAAAATTTGGTGGACTATGTTGATGACAAAGATGTCATGGTCTTTAATAATACGAAAGTATTTCCGGCTCGTTTATATGGCAATAAAGAGAAAACCGGGGCAAAGATCGAAGTATTTTTACTCAGAGAACTCAACCAGGAGCAACGTTTATGGGACGTTTTAGTCGATCCAGCCAGAAAAATCAGAATAGGAAATAAATTGTATTTTGGTGAAGATGATACCCTGGTTGCAGAAGTTATAGACAATACTACTTCCAGGGGGCGTACGCTCAGGTTCCTTTATGACGGACCCTATGATGAATTTAAGAAAACTTTATATAACCTGGGAGAAACACCCTTGCCTAAATTCATTGATCGTGAAGTGAATGCGGAGGATAAGGAGCGTTATCAAACAATTTATGCTAAATATGAAGGTGCAGTGGCAGCACCTACAGCAGGCATGCACTTTAGTCGTGAATTAATGAAACGATTGGAGATTAAAGGGATTGATTTTGCCGAGATTACTTTACATGTGGGGTTGGGCAATTTCAGAACCGTGGATGTCGAAGATCTTACCAAGCATAAGATGGATTCGGAGAAGATTCATATTTCGGAAAAGGCAGCCCAGGTTGTTAACAAAGCAAAGGAGAATAAGAAAAATGTGGTTGCCGTGGGTACAACTGTACTTCGGACGCTGGAATCATCTGTTTCCACAATGGGTATGTTAAAACCTTATGATGGCTGGACGAATAAGTTTATTTTTCCACCCTACGAGGTGCAGGTCCCCAATATGATGATTTCGAATTTTCATCTACCTCTGTCCACCTTGTTAATGATGGTTTCTGCTTTTGGTGGATATGACCAGGTTTTTGATGCTTACAGGGAGGCTATAAAAGAGGAGTACCGCTTTGGAACTTATGGCGATGCGATGTTAATCATATAATGCTTTCGTAAAAAACTGAAGAGGCTGTTCAATTTTAGGCAGCCTCTTTTTTATTCTTTAAAATGCATTCATTAAATTTTGAGGTTTTCCTTCCATCCATTGCATGACGTTGTCAATAACAATTTTCCATCGACGTTCAATAGCCTCGTTGGTAGCATAACCAATGTGAGGCATGAGCAAGCAGTTTTCATGCTGAAGCAATGGATGTTCTTTTTCAATGGGAGGTTCTTTCTCGTAAACATCGATAGCTGCTCCTGCAATTTCATCGTTTTGAAGCGCATTTGATAGGGCTTTATAGTCAACAATTGGTCCTCTGGCTGTATTGATTAGAATAGAAGTTTCTTTCATAAAAGAAATTTCATTTTTGCCAATTAGATGTTCGGTTTCGCTGCTCAGGGGGATATGTACTGAGACAATATCACTGTTTTGGAGCAAATTTTTAAGGTCTGTATACTTGATGTATTTAGCAGGATGTTTGGAGCGATTATAGGCCAGGATTTTGCAGCCAAAGGCATGTGCAAGTTTTGCTATTTCACTCCCAATGGATCCGGTTCCAATAATGCCAAATGTCTTCCCATAAAGTTCATTCCCCAGGAAATTATTTCTTGTTGCATTGTCTCTTAGAGCAGCCTCCATTTTTCGGAATTTTCTAAAAAGTGATATAGCCATTCCAATTGTAAGTTCAGCCACAGCATGTGAAGAATAGTCACCACCGTTGGAAACAATAATATTTTGAGCATTGCAGGTAGCCATATCGATATGATCGACCCCTGCAAAGGCAACTGAGATCATCTTCAATTTCGGACAGGCCTTAATGACTTTTCCGGTTAAAGGGATATTGCTTAGAATGAGTACTTCTGCATCCTTTGCGCGATCAATCAGTATTTCTTCATCTGCTTGTCGATCTTTATAACTTACAAATTCATGTCCGTTCTCGCGGAAGTTATTCTGCAACTTTTTAAGCTCTGTTGCAGGTATACCTATAGGCTCTAATAGTACAATTTTCACACAAATATATTTTTAGTTAGACTTTTGATTTTCAATTATTAAGTAAAAGAAAAATCGACACTTGTATTTCTAATATATGAGAACCGAATGACATAAAATAATCATTAGCCTCCCCCGGATTTTCGGGCCAGGCAGTGTGTATTAAATGATTATTTTAATCATGCTTGTTTCATTTTATTAGGTTTTTTTATCATAAAAAAGGGGAGAACCGCAACACGACCCTCCCCCTCAAATAGTATCCTTTACACTTATTGCTTCAGAGAATAGCGTTTAAAATCTAAAACAGTAAGTTCTTTATCAGAATTCTGTAGATATTGCTTTACAGACATTTTACCTTCTTTGATAAATTCCTGGTTTAGCAATGTATTATCTTTAAAATACTTATTTAATTTACCCATTGCAATTTTTTCAAGCAGATTTTCAGGTTTTCCTTCTTTTTCTGCCTGTTTTTTACCAATCTCAATTTCCTGGTCGATTACGTCCTGTGGAACCTGGTCTTTATCAACAGCAACAGGGTTCATAGCAGCCACTTGCATGGCAACATCTTTTCCTACCTGCTCATCAATTCCGGGTTTGTTCAAAGAAATTAATGTTGAAAGTTTCTTGTCGCCGTGAATATATGCAGTAACCTGCTCGGCAGAAAGCTTGTCGTAGTAACTGAGTTCCAGTTTTTCTCCAACAATACCTGTTTGTTCTATAATTTTTTCCTCAACAGTTTTTCCTTCTTCCATCGGCTGCTTGAGCAATTCTTCTTTATTAGCAGGCTCTTTGTCCATGGCAACCTGAAGAATTCTTTCTGCTAAACCTACGAAATCTTCATTTTTTGCAACGAAATCAGTTTCACAGTTCAATGAAATGATGAATCCTTTTTTCTTGTCATCTGATGTTTTGGCCAACACAACACCTTCTGAGGCTTCACGCTCAGAACGTTTGTTGGCAACAGCCATTCCTTTTTCGCGAATAATCTTTACAGCTTTGTCAAAATCACCTTCAGCTTCGGTAAGGGCTTTTTTACAGTCCATCATACCAGCTCCGGTGGCTTTTCTAAGCTTGTTTACTTCGGCGGCACTTATTTTGGTCATGATCTAATAATCTTTAAACGGTTGATAACTATTCTTTTGTCTCTTCTTTTTTGTCATCTGCAGGCTTTTTCGCTTCCTTCTTGGCCTCTTCTTTTTTAGGCTCCTCTTTCTTTGGTTCTTCTTTCTTCTCTGCTGCTTCGGTTTTCACCTCTTCTTTTCTTGCCTGAGACTTCCTGGCATCAGTTTTTGCTTCTTTTTTAGCTGCTTTCTTTTTTTCTTTCGCAGCTGCGTCTTTTTCTTTTTCCGCTTTTCTTTCGCCAAGACCTTCTTCAATTGCTGCTGCTACCTTATCAATAATAAGCGATATTGATTTGCTGGCATCATCGTTTGCAGGAATTGGGAAATCCACAGGAGATGGATCGGAATTGGTATCAACTATAGCAAACAATGGAATGTTTAATTTTTGCGCTTCTTTCACAGCAATGTTTTCTTTGGAAACATCAACCAGGAACATTGCAGCTGGCATACGGTTCATGTCTGCAATACTGCCTAACATTTTCTCAAGTTTCGCTCTTTGGCGGGTTACCTGAAGACGTTCTCTTTTTGCAAGGTTATTAAAAGTACCGTCATTCATCATTTTATCGATGGAGGTCATTCTTTTAATAGCCCGACGGATTGTTGGAAAGTTAGTAAGCATACCACCTGGCCAACGCTCTGTAACATAAGGCATCTTGGTTGGTTTGATACGTTCTGCTACAATTTCTTTGGCCTGTTTCTTCGTGGCTACAAATAATATTTTGCGACCTGATTTTGCGATTTGCTTTAATGCATCACAGGCGTCATTTAATTTTGCTTCTGTCTTGTTCAGATCAATGATGTGAATGCCGTTGCGCTCCATGAAAATATAGGGAGCCATGGCGGGATTCCATTTACGCTTTAAGTGTCCAAAGTGAACACCGGCATCTAATAATTCTTCAAAACTTGTTCTTGACATGTTTTCTTTTTTTCGTTTACATTCTTAATTTAACAATTGCTGAGTAGTTCACACTGTTGAAGTCCCAACAATTTAGATACTAAACGGATATTTATATCAATCCTATCGTTTACTAAATTGAAACTTCTTGCGAGCTTTTGGCTGTCCGGGCTTTTTACGTTCAACCGCACGGGAATCACGTGAAAGAAATCCTTCTTTCTTGAGTGCGTCACGATACTCTGGGTTTTTTTCAATCAAAGCACGTGAAATACCAAGACGTACAGCTTCTGCCTGACCTTTAATACCGCCGCCTCTTACGTTTACTTTCAAATCGAAATTGCCATCAACGCTCAAGACTTTTAGGGGCTGCATTACAATAAATTGCAAAGGCTTTGTTGGGAAAAATTCTTCAAGATCACGCTTGTTTACTATGATTTTCCCTTTTCCTTCACTTAGGTAAACCCGGGCTATAGCCTCTTTTCTTCTACCTATAGCATTTAATAATTCCATAGTATTTATTTAATTGAATTTAATTTAATCTCTTTGGGCTTTTGAGCTTTGTGTGTGTGCTCTTCTCCTTCGAAAATGTGCAGGTTTTTAAGAATGGTGTTGCTTAATTTATTCTTGGGCAACATACCGCTTACTGCTTTTCTGATAACTTCTGTTGGTTTCTTGGCAATCAGCTCTTCTGCTGTTGCAACTTTTTGTCCCCCGGGATAACCACTATGACTGATGTATTCTTTCTCAGTCAGTTTATTACCGGTTAAACGAACCTTGCTTGCATTGATAATAATTACATTATCTCCACAGTCAATGTGTGGGGTGA
>CAYVSF010000041.1:0-11793 GCA_964453775.1 uncultured Bacteroidales bacterium | reverse complement strand
GTGGGATTGGACCTGGAGTTTATGGATGAAAAAATAAAACGGATTGCAGACAAATTTCTGCGCCAGGAAGAGTTGGAAGAAATAGTTCCCGAAAAAGAAATCTACCACCTCTACTTGCATTGGTGCGCAAAAGAAGCCCTGTATAAAATTAATGACAAGGAAGACATCAATTTTGTGACCAATTTGTTTATTGAACCCTTTCATCCGAAAAAAGAGGGAAAGCTTGCCGGTTTTGTGGACAATAGCTTTATGCATGAGCGTTTTACACTGCAATTTTTTAATATGAAAAATTATGCCATCGTTTGGTGCGTTAAAAACTAGTCATGAATATTTATCAGACCATATTGGAATATAAAAAGGCCGGGAAAAAGTTATTCGCCCTGCTCATGGATCCTGATAATTATAGCCCAACGAATGCTGCAAAAATGGCTGTTTTGGCACAAAAGTCCCGGGTCGACTATCTCCTGGTGGGTGGCAGTTTGCTTTCAAATAATATCAGTGGTTTTATTGATATACTGAAATCGCATTCCGATATACCGGTTGTTCTTTTTCCCGGAAGTACTTTCCAACTTGCAGAGAATGCAGATGCAATTTTGTTTCTTTCATTGATAAGTGGCAGAAATCCCGAATTGCTCATTGGCAATCATGTCATTGCTGCTCCTTTATTGAAAAAAATGAAAATAGAAATTATACCGACCGGTTATATTCTGGTAGATGGAGGAAAGACAACCAGCGTGCAATATATGAGTCATACCACTCCTATTCCTGCTGACAAACCAGATATCGTTAAAGCCACAGCTATGGCAGGAGAAATGCTGGGGTTAAAAGCCCTTTATATTGAAGCGGGAAGCGGTGCCAGTAAAGTGTTTTCACCGAAGATACTTAAAGCTATCAGTAGGCATATAGATATTCCCATTATTTATGGTGGAGGTATAAAATCTCCCGACCAACTAAAACTACAAATGGAATCGGGAGCAGATATGCTTGTTGTTGGAAACAGTATTGAAAAAGATCCGGATTTACTTTCTAAATTTACCGATTTAGTAAAAAAATAAATTTTTATTGCTGCTACAACGTCAATATTTAAAGGCTTTCCAGAAAAAAAAGTTATAGATAACCGTTTAGATTACAACCTTTCCAGTTTAAATTCGTCTGAGAAATAGCAGAATTGATAAAATCTTAAATTTATACCTATGAATCAGAAAACCACCGATTTTCCGGGCGAAATCTGGAAAAACCTGGAAGTAGAAGGTATTGCAAGTACCGAAAAATATGCTATTTCCAATTATGGACGCATCAAAAGCTTTAAGGTAAGTTCCAAAAATGGGAATCTCATAAACGGGTCCAAATTAAAAGGCTATAACATCTTAAACATCCGCCTGGCAAATGGGAAACGAACAACTAAATACATTCATAAACTGGTAGCCGAACATTTTAGCCAAAAGGATAACGATAAACAGGAATATGTCATCCATCTCGATTTTAACAAGGCAAACAATCATATCAGTAATCTGAAATGGGTTACCAAAGATACCATGTTTGCCCATCAAAAAATAAATCCCAACTATAAGAGGGGAACAATCAATTATTCAAAACTCACCGAAACGGATGTTATTCGTTTAAAGAAGAAACTTAAGCGTGGGAAATATAAACTTTATAAGCTGGCCAAGGAATTTGGTATTACCCATACCCAGTTAAACCGCATTCGAAAAGGGGAAAACTGGGGACATGTTACCATTGATTAAAAAATACAATTGCAAAGAAAAAAGGCTCTCATTTGAGAGTCTTTTTTTATGCTTTAGCTTAAATTCTTCCTAAAAAGGAAACCACAAATAAGTCCCGGTTAATTCATTTAAGTTAAAAAAGAAGAAATAATAGCGGGAATAAGTGCCAAAAGATTCCCTGCCATATGCACAATAATGGCATAGGCATTATTGTTATATTTTTCCTGATAATAACCGGCTACCAAGCCTAAAACTGTGGTTGCTGTTACAATCTGAACCAAAAACAATGTTCCGGCGCCAGTTCTAATTAGCACCAAATGGCCCAAACCAAATAAAACTGCGGCAATAATCACCGGCAAACTGATTTTTCTTTTAAAAATCTTAATCCCTTTGTCTTTTAGCGGTTTCAATAGATTCATAAGCAAACCTCTGAATAAAAACTCTTCTGCAATGCTGGCATAAATAACTATAAAAACAAAGATTTGCAGGGCATCCATCCTTTGCATGGCAGGGTGCGATTCAGCTGCGTCTCCTGTTGTCATCATTGTTATTATCCCAAACAAAACATTCACTAAAAAGAACCCCAGGAAACCAAACAAAACAGGCCTGAAAACCCGTGATAACTTAGGCCAGGCAATTCGATATTGCACTTCCTTCCACAATACCCCTATTGTGATTAAACTCAATAAAAACATCAGGGTATGGGTGATGAAAGTGTTGGGAATAAAATCACTATTTATGATAATTCTGCTGCCCAGAACATTCGAAAAATAAAAAATAATGGCTGTAACGGACAAGCCAACAAATACTTTAACATTCTTATTCATTTTAAATTTCGTTTAGTGGTCACATGGAATATCCATAACTTTAAATCCCTGTCATTCCGGTTGGTGTTTAAAAAGCATGAACATTTCATACGACTGGTTTATGAATTCGGTTCTTTAGGTTTTTTAGAAGATTTTAAAAATGTGATCAAAATCAATGTAACGGCGGCACCCATACATAGGCCCGAGAAGAAACCAATGAGTTCCTGATCCAAATTTGTGTTTGAATCTTTTAGCAGTATTTGAATAATAACTGCTGCTATGAAAAGTAAAATTGAAACAAAAACCGATATTCTTTTTTCCATCTTGCGATAATTAGGTTAATACCTTCTAAGGTACTATAATTTATAATGATATCAATAGAAAATAATAAGACTTCTGGTGTCTATACCAAAAAACTGACTTATCATCCTATCATCAGGCGTATAGCTTCTTCACGACTTCCGGCAAAAATAATCCGCCCCTGCCGATTGCTTTCCCTCCTGAAATCGCGAAAACTTTTACTGGAATACTTTTCAAAATCCCCTATTATGGCCATGCGCATTTGATAGGTGGAAAATTTCTGCAGAATTTCCCCGGCCAGGCCGGTCTTTAAATCGAAAAAATCTTTGGTGAATTGATGCTCATAAAGCAGCATTCCTTCAGCCCCCTGGTAGCTGCAACTGGCCATTAAATCGAGTGCTTCCTGCACATCCTTGCCTATGAGAATTTCCTTGCTTGTTATTTCTGCTAGTCGTGACCGGGCTTCCTTTAATATTTTGATTTCCATATACTTTGTAATTACAGCTTACATCTTTCGGGCCTTTTTAAACTTCCTGCTCTGGATTTTACGGTAAATATACTCTATCAGGAACCCACCTGCAAAAATATAAATACTTGCAAAGAAAGCAGCACGTTGAGTATCCCATTGATACTTCATCAACACCCCAAATATTGCAAAAAGAATTAGTAAATGTAGAACCAACAATAACCTTTTCCCACCAACAACTTTTATCAGTTTAAAATGTGAAAGCACAACAAAGATGTAAATAAGGGTGAATATTGTACTTGTAATGGTTGCAATTTCGCTAAGATTAAAAAACAAGGCCAAAAACAATCCCAATCCTGCGGTTATGAACAGACCTTCCGTTGATTTAAACCAAAGCTTTCGTTCAAAAATATCCGGTAGTTCTCCATCTTTAGCCAATGAATAGGCGATATTGGCTCCTCCGAATATGGTCGCATTCAAGGCTGATGAAAGCGAGAAAATAGCTCCAGCAGAAATCAAAAGAAATCCTGTTTGTCCCAAAAAGGGTTTGGCTGCTTCGGCCAGTGCATTTTCCTGCACTTTTACCACTTCCTCAACAGGCAGGTTCCCCAGGGTTACTAAAGATATCAACACATATATCCCCATCACAATGATGATGCTGATAAAGATAGCAAGCGGCACATTTTTATGAGGCTGCTTTATATTTTCAGAGGTATTGGTAATGAGTCCGAAACCCATATACGAAAGAAAAAAAATCACCGAAGCATATACCAATCCCCGTGTATGCTCCGGGGCAAATTGTGGGGCAATATTCTTACCCTCTATACTTAAAAACCCACCAAGAATAAAAAGTAAAAGAATGGTTAGCTTCCCCAGTACAAAATAGATCTCGGCTTTTCCAACCGCCTTACTACCATAAAAGTGCAGGGATGTAAAAAACAGAACTGCAGCCGTTTTAACAATTCCTGCTGATATTGGTGTGGATTCAATATTGAGAAGTGGCAGCAAATAGCCTGCAAAGCCCGTTACAAAAAGCGCAATGGAGATGACATAGGTAAACCACATTAAAATACTGAGTGTACCGGTAAGCAAATTCTCGCCCAAACCTTTACGAATGAATGCAATGGGACCGGCATTTGAAACAATTCTGGCCCCTAACTTTGAATAAGAGTAAGCGACAATTAAGGCATAAAACCCCGACAAAATGAAAGCTAATGCCAGATCCTTACCCGCAATCTTTGCCCCAAGTCCGAAAATTGAAAAGATGCTGGCTCCTATCATCGTACCCACTGCCATGGATATGGCTTCGGTAAGGTTTAGCTTTTTACTTCTTCCCATAGATTTTTTTGGTTATTCTACAATTATTACAGCGAGTTGTTTGGCTGATTTTTATCAGGATACTCCAGTTGAAAAACAACTTTCCTTGCGCTCTGAAAATTTTCTTCCAGGGCATCTTCCCCCATTCCTTTCGCCGTCATTTTTTTCTTACGGACTCCCTTCTCAAGCAAAAAACGCATGACTTCTTTTGCTCTTTCTTCTGATAAATTCAAATTATATGCTTCATCTCCCCGACTATCGGCATAGCCTAAAATCTGCATCTTATAATTTGAAAACTTCAAAATTTTCGATAGGCGTTCCAAAAAAGGATAGCTTTCTTCCTTCAAGGTGCTGGAATTATAATCAAAATGAAGCACTGTGCTTATTTCCAACTTGTCCACAGAGGAACTGTCAACCAGCACCTTTTCAAATGGATGCAAGAACGCTTTTATTTGTTCCCGGGTTGGAGCTCCCACATTCCCCGGGCTCTTGAACGAACCACCCACAAGCATCACCCAGGAATCGTAGCGTGCATCTCCCACATCAGCAATAGCAATATGAAATTCGTACGGAACAAAAGGTTCCAGTTTTACCCCTGTGGCAATTCCTTTGGTAAATCCGTCAAACTGCAGCAATTGGGCTCGCTCAATCAGAAGAGGACTCACTTTTGAAGCTTGCTTAAAAAGCCTTTTGAAACTCGCATTGTCCATGTAGTAATCGCTGTTTTTTCCGCGATTAATTAAATCTACCGTAACAGGTATCGCACTATTGGGCAGCACTGCCAGGTTCTTCCAGTGGCGCTCGCCCTTTTTTCGGCAATAAAACCCAAAGACATCACTCACCCCCTTATCCACATATTCCATGTACTCTTCAGAAGCAAAAACAAAGGCAAAGCTAATGCTATCGGTAAAACTAATAAAATCAAACGCTAAGATAGAGGCATCATAGGTTTTTCCATTTGCCTCTTTTTGCAATAGAGAATCGCCCATGCGATAATGTATACAGGAATTATTTCTGATATTGGGCCCTTCCGCCTCTTTTACATTTCCCGTTCCAAGAATAAGTCCCCTTCCCGGCAAGTCACCTCCTATGCCTGTGTACGCAAAATGCCCAATACTGGAAATGGCCCCAACATGTTCAATATGGGAAAACGACAGGGCACCTGAGCTTTGCGGATCAACAAGCACCTGACGCACAAGTTGTTCTGCAGTAAATGAGGTATCTACCCTGAATTCCTGCGATAAGCAATGCGATTGCACAAGTAAAAGAAACAAGAGGTTCGGAAGAAAAATCCGTTTCAACATCTCGAAAAACTATTGCTATGGTTGTGTTATCAGATTAATAATTTCACTGTTGAGGAATTTCTTCACTTCCATCCGCATCTTTTGCAAATCGCCCTTTTTCCCTATCGTGTACATTGTCGTAGCGCTCCCAGGGCCATCCGCCAAACTGCGTTTTCCGGTAATCGCTAAAGGCTTTTTGAATCTCTTCGGCCGTATTCATCACAAAGGGACCGTGCTGCACCACCGGTTCATTAATCGGCTTGGCCTGCAATAGCAGTAAATAGCTGTCCTCATTCCCGTTTTCAAGCATCACCGGCTGATCGGCCAGCAGTTCTGCAGTATGGTAATTGGGCATTGCAAGTCCGGCCACTTTCAATTGGCCACCCCGGTAGAAATAGAGACTGCGGTTGGTCTCCATGGAAGCCGGCGGCAGGCTAAGGCTGGCATGCGCTTCCATCTTTATCAGCCATATAGCCACTTCATTCTCCGGATTGGCAGCCCAGGAATCGGGTGCAGGCGGTGGGGCTTTTATGCCATCTATTTCTCCTGCAATGATGGTTATTTCTGATATTTTCCCATCCTCATCTTTCATGCTATGCACGGGAATATCATTGGCCCACAACATGTCATAATGGGGTTTCGCAAACTTCCGTTCTTTGGGTAAGTTGAGCCAGATTTGAAAAAGTTCCAGCCTGTTCGGCTCATCTTTGTTGAGCAGGGGAAACATTTCTGCATGTTGCAAGCCGGCTCCGGCAGTCATCCACTGCACGTCGCCATTGCCATATCTTCCGGCTGCTCCGTGGGAATCGGAATGATCGACAAAACCGTCCAACACCACTGTAATGGTTTCAAAGCCCCGGTGGGGATGGGCCGGGAAACCTGGAATGGTCTCGCCATGGTACATGCGCCATCCATCTTTTGGTGTAAAATCCTGACCCAAATACCGGCCGGCAAGGCTGGCATCCGGACCTAAATGCTCGTTGCCTTTGGGGTAATGATCGAGATGATGCACGCAAAAAAGAAAAGGATCCAGGGTCTCCCATGTGAATCCCAGGGGTTTAACATTAAACACAATTTTATTGTACATAAGCTACTTTTTGCTCAAGATAAGGGGAGAAATGGTAAAAAGCAAACGTCCAAACTCTATTTTCATCATAAACTGACTTGCCCCCTGTAAACATTTTTTTGTAAATTGAGGCAAAATTCAATCCTATGAGAACAAGGTTTACCTCCGCACTGCGCTTTCTTGCTTTTAGTTTTATTTTCCTTATTGCCATAAACAATCAGGTTCGTGCAGAAGAAATTCCGCAAAATCAATCCAACACCGAAGAAGTACAAAACCATGAACAAGAAGCTCATGAAGAAGAACACAGCGGGAATATGAGTCCCCTGCTCTTTTTGGTTATCGCCCTGGTTATTGGTGCGGCCAACCGGCACTGGCTTAAAAATGTGGGCATTCCCTACACCGTTTCGCTGCTGGTCATTGGATTGTTTCTGGGACTAATATCCCGAATGGGCGCTTTTGGGCAGTTTCAGATCGGCAATGTAAACCTCTCACTCATTCTTATCAATGACGCCATTTCCTGGGCCGGGCAAATTGATCCCCACCTCATCCTCTATATTTTCCTGCCCACTTTAATTTTTGAAGCGGCTTTTGCCATGGATGTGCATACCTTTAAAAAATCCTTCGGAAATGCCTTTATCCTGGCTGTTCCCGGCATCCTGGTGGCCATTTTTCTCACAGCGCTCACCGTTCTTCTTTTCAAATTTGCCAATCTCGGGCTTCAGGACTGGAGCTGGCAGATTGCACTCCTGTTTGGCGTGGTGGTTAGCGCGACCGACCCCGTTGCGGTGGTCTCCATCTTAAAGGAAATGGGCGCCAGCAAAAAACTGGGAACGCTTATCGAAGGGGAATCGCTAATGAATGACGGTACAGCTATCGTGCTCTTCATGGTATTCCTGCTCACCATCACCACCGGTGGTGGCGATACTTCTCCTTTTGTCGAATTCTTTCGTGTAGCCCTGGGTGGTACAGTCGTAGGAATTGTAATTGGCTGGATTGTTATCAAATGGGTGAAAAAAGTATTCAACGATGCCCTGGTGGAAATTACCGTGATCATTGCTGCAGCTTACATCACTTTCTATGTAGCGGAGCATATTTTTCATGTTTCCGGAGTACTCGGACTTGTAGCCCTGGGATTGATGATGGCCAGCGTTGGGCGTACCCGTGTGAGCCCGGAAGTGCAACACTTCCTCCATGAATTCTGGGAACTGGCTGCCTTCATTGCCAATACCCTTATCTTTATCATGGTGGGTGTGGTAATCTCCAACCGCATTGTCTTTACTCCTTCAGATTTTCTGATTTTAGGCTTGCTCTACCTGGGTATCCATATCATCAGGGCGATTGTTATCGCTATGTTTTATCCCATTATGAAACGACTGGGCTACGGACTGCCCAAAAAGAATGCCTACATCCTCTGGTGGGGTGCACTGCGCGGAGCTGTAGGACTGGCACTGGCACTTATCGTAGCCGGAGAAGAAATGATACCCGAAAGTATCCGAAATCAATTTTTATTCTATACTGCAGGGATTGTAACCTTAACCCTAATGGTGAATGCCACCACCATCAAAGTTCTTATCAACTGGCTGGGCATTAATAAAATTGCACCTGCCAAAGCGGCCATGCTGCAAAATGCCAAAACCTACCTGCTTTCAGCCAGTCTTAACAATATCGATAAGCTTAAAAGAGACCGCTTCCTTAGCAAAGCAAACTGGATGGCTGTAGCCGATTTTCTGCCGGGAAATCCTGCCGAAGATGAAAAAATTGAAACGCAGGCCTCCTCCTCCCTGGTGGAAAACCGGCGCCGCTTCCTGGAGAATGAAAAAAGCTCCTACTGGAACCAGTTTAAAGATGGCCTGCTGGGACCAATCGCGGTAAGAAACCTTAGCGAGGCCATTAACGAAATTATCGATGCAGACGGTAAAATCCCCCTCTCTGATCGGAAGGATCTTGAGCAGCTATGGCAAACACCGAAGTTTCTTAATAAACTGCAGGCAGTTCCTGTTGTTGGAAAAATCACCCAACGCATCTTCTTCGACCGCCTGGCTATTGGTTACGATACCGCACGCGGATTTGTATCGGCGCAATACGATAACCTCAAGCTGGTGGAAGGCATGATGATAACTGCAGAAAGCGACAAAAAGCTGGAGGAAAATCTGCAAATTCTGGAAACCGAAATCAATGAAAACCGGATACACGGACTCACCTTCCTGCGAAACCTGAGAAATACCTATCCCGAAATTTATAAAGCCATTACCACACAGCAGGCCATTCGTTCTAACCTCAATTATGAGAAACGTACTGTAGAACGCCTGTTGAAAAAAGGACAAATTGGTAGTGATGAGGCTGCCAAAATGTTTGAAAGCATCGAAGAACGCATGAAAATTTTAGTGGATTCACCTCCGGAGATCAAGCCCCCGGAAAAAGCGAAGCTGCTCGCCGGTATCCCCTGGCTCAAAGCCCTGGATAAAAACACTTTTAGCCAGATTGTTAACCTCTTTCAACACCGAAATTATGCGGTGGGTGAAAAAATCATTAAGGAAAATGGTGCCGTAGATGGTCTTTACGTTGTGGCACGAGGCAACGTGAAAGTTACCGTAAAGGAGAAGTTAATTGACATTCTTGGAAAAGGCAGTGTTATCGGCGAGATTGCCGTGCTCACCAGCATCCCCAGAACGGCAACGGTAACGGCGGAATCGCCGGTTACAGTATTGCGCCTCACTTCTGTGAATATGCAACAGGTGATCCAGGGCAACCAAACCCTGGAAGATAAACTATGGGAGATTGCTGCACCACGTCTCTGTGAAGATATTCTCCGGGAAAACCAATTGTACAAAGACTGGTCGGACAAAGACCTTAGAAACTTTATTGATAAAGGAGAGGTGCTTTTCTGCAAAAAGGTGAAACCGGTTAGCCTGGAGAATAAAACAAGCGTATTGCTTACAGGAAAAGCCATAGCTGAGGACAATACGGAAATTATAGCACCTGTGCTGGTTGAAAAAAAGACCATCACGCTGAGCCGTGGGGCCCGGTTATGGTTTTGCGAAGGTTAATATCAGGAGATGATTTTAAGGCCAACGATGGCGATCAAAATCAGCAAAATAAAAAATATTCGTAAAAATTCCACCGGTTCGCTAAAATAGAGTATGCCGTATACGGTGGTGCCAATTACACCTATGCCGGTCCACACGGCATAAGCTGTACCCAGAGAAATTTGCTTCGTAGCAAGTGAAAGCAGGTAAACACTGATAATCATGGCCAAAACCGTAAAAACACTGGGCCATAAGCGGGTAAAGCCATGGGAATATTTCATCCCCACGGCCCACGCCACTTCAAAAATTCCTGCTATAATAAGTATCAGCCAGTGCATTATAAACTCAATTCAATACCCAACTTAAAAGGCGTGAACTCAGGAAAATCGTACGATCCCTTGAAAATATCGGTAAGCCGGTAGGAAAACACAAAGCTTCCGTGGTTGTATCCAAAACGGGCTTTCCCGTAAAATACAAAGGGTTCTACGTAATCCAGTTTTTTATTGATTATGGCTGTCTTCTTTGCCTCATCAATCAAATCTTTTTCTTCCGTTTCATGCTTCGAGAAAAATATCCAATCGGCAGCTATTCCTATGTCCAGGAAGGTTCCAATGTTGTTTCCCCGCTTCCCGAAGTTAAACCGATGGTAATGCTCGGCTTCGATTGAATAGAGCATTATCTTTTCCTTGTCGTACTCCACATTGGTGGGAATAAGCTTATCATCGTTCTGCTTAAGGTTGAAGTTATTGAAATTAAAGGTGGTATTCAGTCCCAGGGCATAAAAATTAGCCAATTTTCGCTTGTAGCGATGACCAATACTAAAATCAAGCGAGCGAAAATAGTTTAAATCGGCTCCTGTTTCCGAGGCGCCCAAAGGAATAGAAAAGGAAATCATATTTTGATGATAATGCTTCTTGTTGGGGCCAAAATTACTTTCTTCGTATATTTCGGCAACATCCTTATCCAAAACCGGCTCCTGGGCCAGCAAAGAAAAAGGAAGAAAAAATGCCAAAAATAATCCGGGAATTGTCTTTATTGCTTTCATAGTGTATCTTTTAATCAACAATGTGTTTATTTCGAAAATTTATATTCACTGGTATATCCACGGTAATGCACCCGAAGAACCTTTCCTTCGTATTCGCTTTTCAAAAAGCCAAATTGAAAAGCTTTGTTCGCTCTTACAACCACATAGCGGTCTAAAAAGTTCAAATCGTTTTCAAAATGATAGTAAAGATAGTTGCGTGTAACAGGCACGGTCTCTGATTCTATCGTTGTATAATCCTTTACCGAAACATACAGGGAATCTTTGGTTTCCTCAAATTCAATGATGGCTCTTGTGTTTCCTTATCAGCTGTAAAATAATCCGCCTGTGGAATGCCAAACCCATGCACATAATCATAATAGGGATAAAGATTTCCTGATTTCATGATCTCCTCTTTCACCCGCTTATTGTCCCAGTCGGGATGCATCTGCATCACACAGGCAGCAAAGCCTGTCACCAGGGGCGCCGAGAATGAAGTGCCGGCCGCTTTCATGTAGTTGGATGATCCAAAAGCAACAATAGCGTAGCCATAGGCTGCCACATCGGGTTTTCTTCGCATGTCTACCGTGGGCCCATAGGAACTAAAGCTGGTGTGCAAAGTGGTTCCGGGATTCACACCTCCAACCGACAGTACTTCCTCCACATCTGCGGGAGTACCTATCACTTCCCAGTCGGAGCTGCCTTCGTTCCCTGCCGAGTTCACCACCAGCATGCCCTTGTCAAAGGCTATTTTTGCCGCTTTAGCCACCAGACTGGTCTTCCC
>CAYVSF010000040.1:0-11799 GCA_964453775.1 uncultured Bacteroidales bacterium | reverse complement strand
CTACGTAAGTTGTTCACCTTACCGTGTACCTATCGCACGTTTGGCAGCGGCCCAGGCAGCGATAAAATCAGAATAAATGTTTATTAATTTGACTACAAGAGAAGAAAGGCGGTCTTATGCAGGCTGCCTTTTCTTTTTACCTTCATCGACCTGGCATTTTTGCATGATTTTTAAGGGCAAAGCTGTTTAAGAGTGTATTTATTTTATTAAATTTGATGTTTTCTTTTTCAGGAATAGATATCTGAAACAGAATACAAACTGAAGGAAATACAATTAAAGCATTTTTTCGAACTAGCAATTTTTAAAAATGGATCAAGCAGAAAAACAAGTCCTCAAGGAGGAAGTTCTTGAGGTACTATCGAATCACTCCCAACTAAAAGCGCAATTAAAGCGCGATGAAATGATCCGGGAATCGTTGAATAATAAGGAATCCATAGTTTCTGAGAAGGGAGCACTGGCTACCTGGACACCTCCCGAATCCACCGGACGAAGTCCTAAAGATACCTATATTGTAAAACGGCCCGGCAGTGCAGGAAATATCGATTGGAATTCCCCCAACAATATCCCTTTGGAGGAGAAAGCTTTTGATATGGCATTTGAAGATGCCCTGGCCTACATGCGTGTAGCTCCCGTGCTTTATCAAACCGATCGGGTGATAGGGGCTGACAGCCATTATGCATTGCCTGTAAAGACTGTTACCACCCAGGCGCTAACAGCTTTGTTTACCGATAACATGTTTCGAAAAGTTCCCGGTGATCTGGATAACAGTGTGTTTGCTGATCGTCCGTTTTATTTACTCACCCTGCCCTATCATAAACTGGACAGCAGCAAATATGAAGGTTTGTTAAGAAAAAAGGACAATGGTTCCACTTCGGATATGATCGTGGCTATGGACTTTGATCGCGGATTGGGAGTTATTATTGGTTCTGCCTATTTGGGAAGTGTAAAGAAACTGATGTTCACTGTGATGAACTACTACCTGCCCCTTGAAGGAGTATTGCCCCTGCATTGCTCTGCCAATGAGGGCGAAAGTGGCGATGCTGCCTTACTACTCGGCTTGTCAGGGACCGGAAAAACCACTTTGTCGGCAGATCCCTCACGGGCTTTGCTGGGCGATGATGAGCACGGCTGGAGCGACCAGGGCATAGCCAATTTTGAGAACGGCTGCTACGCCAAGATGATAGACATTACCCGGGAAAAGGAACCGGAGATTTACGATGCCGTAATGCATAAGGATGATCCCCTGAAGCATGGTGCTATTGTTGAGAATGCCATGATTTATCCCACTGGCAGGTTTGACTATGCCGATGCACGCATGACACCCAATTCCAGGTCATCTTACCCCCTCTACTATCTGAAGAATATAAAACCTTCATCCAAAGCGGGACATCCCACAACCATTCTGTTCCTTACGGCAGATGCCTATGGCGTGTTGCCCCCTGTTTCAAAACTGGATGAAGATCAGGCGATGCTATGGTTTTTAATGGGCTACACCAGTAAGCTGGCAGGCACCGAAACCGGAGTTACCGAGCCACAAGCTACTTTTAGTCGTTTCTTTGGTCAGCCTTTTATGCCGGCCAACCCGGATATATACGCGGAAATGCTGGGGAATAAGATGCAGGAACACCATACCAGTGTTTACCTGATCAATACCGGATGGAGCGGTGGAGCTTATGGAACAGGCCAACGAATCGACCTGAAATTAACACGAGCTATGGTAAATGCAGCCCTGAATGGCGATTTGGAAAAGGTAAACTATACCTACGATCCGTTATTCCATTTGAATGTGCCGGAATCCTGTCCCCATGTTCCTTCAGAAATGCTGATGCCGAAAAATACCTGGGCAGATAAAGCAGCTTATGATCAAACTGCGCAAAAACTGGCCGATGAATTTAGCAAAGCCTATGACACGGCTTATGGTGAAAAGAGTATCAAAGAAAGTGTGCGCAAGCAGTGCCCGGGCAAATAATATTGCCGGGAAATGGCTATTATGCTACACCTTTTTTTACGAAATAAACAACAAACAGTCCCTTTGAAACCTTCAACAGGGGCTGTTTCTTTAAGTTCTTCATCATTCTCTATGGCTTCTTTTCTTGCGAAAAGTAAAATTATTATTTACTTTGCAGCGCGAAAACCACAGACAGCGTTATGTTAATAATCTATCATATTTTTGTTATTCTGTTGGCTTACCTGCTGGGGTCGATTCCCACATCGGTATGGTTGGGCAGGGCGTTTTACAATAAAGATATACGCGACTACGGCAGTGGCAATGCCGGGGCCACCAATACATTCAGGGTGCTTGGTGTAAAAGCCGGGATTATTGTTTTTGTTGTGGATGTGCTGAAAGGCTTTTTGGCTGTAAACCTGATTCACCTTACCGACTTTTATATTCCGAAAAGTGGTGATTTTGTTACATTTCAGTTATTTCTGGGAATCGCCGCGATGTTGGGGCATATTTTCCCGGTTTATGTGGGATTCCGTGGCGGAAAAGGCGTGGCCACTTTGTTTGGCGTAATTGCAGCCATTAGTTTCTATCCAACTTTAATTATGGCCGGGATTTTTATTGTGACGCTGATCATTACCAAATATGTTTCCCTGAGTTCCATGATTGCCGGTTTAACCTTTCCTGTTTTAATTATAGTAGTCTTTAAATCAACCACTTCCTCGCTCATTATTTTTTCTTTGATTATTGCTGCCCTGCTTTTGTTTACGCATCAAAAAAATATTGAGCGCTTGCTGAAAAAAGAAGAGAGCAAAGCCAACCTCAAAATCAGAAAAACGAATTCCAATAACGAAGAGGAAGAGGAAGAGGAAGAATAAGGAAATGCCGGGCTACCCCGGCATCGTTATTTTAGAAGATATAATCGGTGGACAGGAAGTTGGACTTCCGCTCTTTCACAATATCCGATACGATTTCCACATTATCATCCGTTTTCTTGGCAGCCACCAGGCTTCGTATGGAAAAAGCACGCAGAGCATCGTAAACAGAGAGCGTTCCTTCGGCAGAATCTTTTCTTCCTGTAAAAGGAAAGTTATCGGGGCCACGTTGGCACTGGCTGTTGATGTTTATCCTGCACAGCTGGTTGGCCAGGGGATCAATTAGGTCGGCAATGGTGCTGCTGTTTTTGCCAAAGATACTTACTTGCTGTCCAAAGTTGGAATCGATGATGTATTGCAGTGGTTCTTCAATGCTTTTAAAACTCATGACCGGAATTACCGGTCCAAATTGTTCTTCATGTGCTACCCTCATGTCCAGGTTTACAGGATAGAGCAGGGCAGGATAAAAAAATGACTGGTCGATATAGCCACCATTTTTATTGATGATTTTGGCACCTTTTTTCTCTGCATCTTCAACCAGCCCCTTCAGGTAATCGGTTTTTCCTTCTTCGGGCAGCGGTGTTACCTGCACATCTTCTTCCCAGGGCATGCCTGTTTTAATTTCATCCAGTGCTTTGCTAAATTTTTCTAAAAACGTTTCTATTAAGGATTCATGTACAAAAAAGATCTTAAGGGCAGTACAGCGCTGGCCGTTATAAGATAAAGCTCCAAGCACGCCCTCTTTAGCGGTTTGCTCCAGATCGGCATCGGGGAGTACGATGGCCGGATTTTTAGCTTCCAGACCTAAAATAGAACGCATCCGGTGTGGCTTGGGGTGCTGCCCTTTCAGGATGTCGGCTACCTTGCTGGTGCCAATGAAGGCCAGTACATTCACCTTTCCGCTGTTTAGAATGGGTGTTATTACTTCCTGTCCAATACCATAAACCGTGTTGACCACGCCTGCAGGGAAGCTTTCGCGGAAGGCTTCCAGCAGAGGTTCGTGAAGTAATACGCCATGTTTTGGCGGTTTAAAAATAACACTATTCCCCATGATGAGTGCAGGAATAAGTGTGGCAAAGGTTTCGTTAAGCGGATAGTTAAAGGGCCCCATGCATAGTACTATACCCAGCGGGGTTCTGCGAATCTGTGCTAAAATACCATCCTCGATGGTAAAACGGGAGTTTTCCCTGTCCAACTCCTTTACCTCCTCGATGGTATCGATAATGTATTTAACGGTACGGTCAAATTCCTTTTCAGAATCCTTGCGGGTTTTGCCGATTTCCCACATCAGGAGATTCACTACCCGTTCGCGTTGCGTTTTCATTTTATCTATGAAGCGGTACATCTGTTGTATGCGCTGCTCCAAATTCATGGTGGGCCAGAATCCCCTTCCATTATCAAAAGCTTTAACAGCAGCATCCAGCGCCTCCAATGCTTCTTTTTCTCCCAGCATGGGATAGGCACCCAGCAAAACAGGCTTTTTCGCCGCTCCATCCCGGATGTGAACCGGGGAATAGATTTCCTGCATTCGACCGTCCCAGGGTTTCATTTCTCCGTTTACCAGGTAGTGTTTTTGCATCAGGGGTTCTGATACGGTAAAATATGAGGGGACCTCCTCCAGTGAAGGAAAAATATTGAGTTCATCCATCTTTATTCTTTTTTTTTGTTATGCGTTTAGTTTTCTAACAGCAGACCGCATCGATTGTTTTTATACTTTAGACTTAATATGAATATCATGCTGCGGGAATGGAATCGTAATGTTGTTCTCGGTAAATTTTTGGTTGATGAGAAAACGCAAATCCGATTTTATGTTCTCCACATAAAAGGCATCATCGGTCCAGAAAAAGAGTTGAAAATCCAGGGAGGAATTGCCAAAATCGTTGAAACGGACAAAAGGTTCGGGGACTTTTGTTATCAAACTGTGATCTTTGGCACATGTCATCAAGACCTCCTTAACTTTCTTAACATCACTTCCATAAGCCACACCAACATTCACATGAAAGCGGGTGAGTTTCTGAATGTGGCTCCAGTTGATAACATTCCCATTGATGAATTTAGAGTTGGGGATGATGAGGATGATATTATCCCTGGATTCAATTTTGGTGGTGCGAAACCCAATTTCTTTTACTTTACCAATTTGACCATCCAGTTCCACCACATCATTCACCTTCAGGTTTCCCTCGAAGAGCATGAAAAGCCCGGATACGATATCTTTGAAAATTTCCTGCAGACCAAGTCCCAATCCCACAAGTAAAGCAGCAGAACCGGCCAGAAGGAAGGTGATCTTAATCCCCATTGTATCGAGTACGAGAAAGATAGCCGTTATCCAGATGATATATTTGATCATTTGGTACAGGGCATGTCTTTTACCCACTTCAACGGCACGGCTAAGATAGGTGTTTTTACGAAAAACCCGCTTGATCATCCAGATGATAATCCGTGTAATGATAACGATAAGTAGCGCTATAAGCAGGCTGTATACATCGATGGTAAATTTATCCGTATTAATCAGTTGGTATTCCAGTATTTCTTTTATGGTCATGGTATTTTTCTTTATCTTTTATTCTTCCGGAAATTCCATTTGAAGGATTTGTCTGAGCCGGTTTGGACCGATATGGGTTTCAATTTTTCCTTCCTTGGCGAAAGATATGGCGCCGGTTTCTTCGGAAACCACTACCACCAGGGCATCTGTTTTCTCCGTAATTCCAAGGGCAGCCCTGTGTCGCATGCCAAAATGAGGAGGTAAATTAAGCTGCTCCGAAGTGGGTAATACGCAGCGCGCAGCCACAATAATGTTTTTTCTGATAATAACTGCACCGTCGTGCAAGGGGCTGTTTTTGAAAAAAATAGTTTCCAACAGACGGCTGGATGTTTGTGCATTGATAGAATCACCGGTTTTAACAAAGCTAAAAAGATCGCTTTTGCGGGTAATTACTATAAGTGCGCCGGTTTTTAGTGCCGACATGTTGGTGCAGGCATTTACAATTGGTGTAATTCGTAGTTTTTCGGAGGGTTTATCGCCGAAGCTAAAGAGGCGATCCAGCGAGAAGCTCTTATTGTTCATGTAGCGGGTGCCGATGATAAGCAGGAATCGCCTGATCTCCTGCTGAAACACGATGATTAGTGCAATAACCCCCACACCGATCACCTGACCCAGGATGCTGCTAAGCAGCTGCATATTTAGTGCCTTCACAATAAGCCACAATAGATAGAGAGCAAAAATGCCGATGAATATATTGATGGCCGTTGTGCCTCTAATAAGGTTATAAAACTGGTAAAGCAAAAAAGCCACCAGTAAAATATCCAGAATATCCAGTAAACGTATTGATATAAAAGCTTGTATCATTTATCCTGTCTTCTCTTTTAAAAGCTGTTTCAGCCATCCTGCTATTCTTTGCTTTTCCTGCAAACGAATACAGTTCCATAACAAATGTAGCAAATTTTATGCATGCCACTCATTCAGATCGGCATTTTTATACTTCAGAAAGAGCTGAATGGTCTCTTTGGCTTCTTTTACATCATGTACCCTCAGGATATTGGCCCCATTTTCCAGGGCAAGTGTATTCAGAGCAATCGTTCCGGTAAGGGCATGTTCTGGATCTGAATCCAGGGTTTTATAGATCATTGATTTTCTCGACAAGCCTGCAAGGATTGGAAGTTCAAAGATTCTAAAATCATTTAAGGCCTGAAGGATTTGAAAATTGTGTTCAATGGTTTTACCAAATCCAAATCCGGGATCGATAATAATGTCGTTAACGCCCAATCTGGTTAATGTTTTAATTTTTTCAGAAAAGAAATAAAAGATATCTTTCAGGAGGTTCTCATAGATGGCATTTTTTTTCATGTTTTGCGGGGTACCTTTCATGTGCATTAAGATGTAGGGTACCTGCAGGTCGGCAATGGTTTTTAACATATTATGATCCATATTTCCTGCAGAAATATCATTGATGATATCCACCTGGAAATCGCTTACCATTTTTTGGGCCACTTGTGCCCGGAAAGTATCCACAGAAATTAAGATTTCCGGGAATTTTTTTCTTACCGGCCCAAGGACGGAAATGAGTCTATCGAGCTCTTCCTTTTCGCTGATGTGTTCAGCACCAGGGCGGGACGAATAGGCTCCAAAATCGATAATATCGGCCCCTTCGCGTATTTTTTTACTAACCTGCTCTACTACAGCATCATGGTTCATGGTCCTGCTTCCACCATAAAATGAATCGGGGGTGATGTTAATAATCCCCATAATAAGAGGAGAATGTAAATTTACCAGTTTCCCCCGGCAATTGATGGTCTGTTTTCTTGAAAAAAATGTATCTTTAGGCCTCATTTTATGTGATTTCTCACAAAAGTATAAAAAAAAAGGCTTAGCCCGGCCATAGAAATATAATTGAATAAAAACCGTAAAGATGAGTAAGTTCATTGTTGTTGAGGGATTGGATGGTAGTGGAAAGTCGACGCAAATGAAATTATTACGGGAATTTTTAAATACCCGTGATACGGCTTTCAATTACCTTCATTTTCCAAGAACCGATTCCCCGGTATTCGGCGATTTGATAAGTCGGTTTTTGCGCGGTGAGATGGGAGACAACCAAACCGTTGATCCTTATCTTATTGCCCTTATTTATGCAGGCGACCGGGAAGCAGCTTCCAAGCAAATTGTACAGTGGTTAGACGAGGATTACCTGGTGATTGTGGATCGTTATGTGTATTCGAATATAGCCTTCCAGTGTGCAAAGTTGGACGAAAGGGATGAACAAAAAAAGCTATCTGGCTGGATAAAAATGTTGGAATATGAGCACTATAAAATACCGAAACCCGATTTGAATATCTTTTTGGATGTGCCCTTTAGCTTTACGAAAAAGAATTTGGAAAAGGAAAGAAAAGGAGAAGACAGGACCTATCTGAACGGTAAAGAGGATATTCACGAGAAGGACATTGAATTTCAAGAAAGGGTGCGCCAAATTTACCTGGAAGAATCTAAAGATAATGATGATTTATTAATTATCAGTTGTTCAGATGAAAACAGGGAAATGTACAAGCCCGGGAGAATTTTTGAAAAAATTATCCAGACCATGTCAAGCTGTAGGATATTATAATTGTTGAATAAATTAAGGTTTAAAAGTAGAAAACAGGAAATGTATATGAAAGCTCTTCGCAATGTAAGCCGTATTATTGTTGGAATTGTATTTGTCTTTTCAGGATTTGTAAAAGGAATTGATCCCCTGGGAAGCACTTATAAATTTTTGGATTATTTTGAAGCCTTTGGCATGCCTTTTATGGAGCCCCTGGCGTTCCCCCTTGCCATATTGTTGAGTGCACTGGAGTTTGGTTTGGGCATTTGTCTTTTAGTAAAGGTAAGAATGCAAATAAGTGCATGGATTACACTGATTTTTATGGCTTTCTTTACAGTACTAACCTTTATTCTGGCCATCTATAATCCGGTATCGGATTGCGGTTGTTTTGGCGATGCCATAATAATGACCAATTGGGAAACCTTTTGGAAAAATGTGGTGCTTTCCATCTTTGTGCTGGTGGTCTTTTTTGAGCGGAAAAAGTATTACATCGATTATAGCAATCTGCAGCAATGGGCTGTGGCTGTAGCAGGGTTTTTCTTTATGGTAGTTGTATCTATATATTGCTATATGCATCTGCCCTTAATGGATTTCAGACCTTATGCAGAAGGTGCCTATCTGCCGGAAAAAATGGAAATTCCCGAAGGAGCTCCCCAGCCGGAGTACAAAACTATTCTCAAATATCAGAAAAATGGAGAAATAAAGGAATTCGATCTGGAAAATCTGCCCGACAGCACCTGGGAATGGGTGGATACAGAAAATATTCTGATAAAGGAGGGATATCAGCCTGAAATTACTGATTTTGCTGTTAGTACAAAAGAGGGTGATGATATTACCGATATTCTTCTGGCCGATCATAAATTTACCTTTATTGTGGTAAGTTATGACATCAACCGGGTGAAGGATAAATTCCATGAAAGTCTGCAGGAGTTAAATGATTATGCAAAAAGCAGTCCGAATGCAGAAGCCATTTTGCTGACTTCTTCCCTGGATGATGATATCCAAAAATTTCTGAGAGAGGCAGGACTTGATATGCCTTATTACATTGGAGACGAAATTGTACTTAAAACCATTGTGCGCGCCAATCCGGGCATTGTTTTAATGAAATCGGGAACGATTATGAAGAAGTGGCACATCCGCGATTTGCCGCCTTTCACCGAACTGGACGAAGAGTACATTGAAAATCCGATTTATGAAGCCAGAGGAAGTGGAAAATTAAAAATAAGCGTATAAACCTTGATAGCATACCTCCTTAGACGTCTTTTTTATGCATTCCTAATATTAATAGGAGTTGTAAGCCTTATATTCTTTCTTTTCAACGTGTTGCCCGGGGATCCGGCACGAATGATGCTGGGGCAACGAAGTGATGAAGAATCCCTGGAAGCCATTCGAAAAGATTTGGGACTTGATAAGCCGGCTGGTGTACAGTATTTCAAATATCTGAACGACCTGTCGCCATTGTCTGTTCATAAAAAGGATGAAAGCAGTTTTTTTTACCTGGATCCTGATCTGTATTCCCCTTACCTGGAACTTGTGAGCGCCGGTGACTTTACCATGGTATTAAAAGCGCCCTATTTGCGCCGTTCATATCAAAGTAAGCGGGAGGTGACTGAGATAATTGCTGAAACACTTCCCAACACCTTTATTCTCGCTTTGGCTTCTATAGTATTTGCTACTCTTGTAGGCCTCTTGCTGGGCACACTTTCTGCTGTGAAAAAAGACAGTCTGTTCGATAGATTGGCGCTGGTTTTTTCCGCCATGGGCATGTCTTTGCCATCTTTTTTTGCGGCTATTCTTATAGGCTGGTTGTTTGCTTTTGTATTGTCTGACTATACAGGTCTTAATTTGACCGGAAATCTATATGAAATTGATGATTTTGGAGAAGGGATACATTTGGAACTGAAGAACCTGATACTTCCTGCACTTACACTAGGTATCAGGCCGCTTGCTGTGGTTACCCAGCTTTCCAGAAATTCATTGCTGGATGTGCTATCTGAGGATTATATCCGCACAGCAAAGGCAAAAGGATTACGCTTTTCAAGGGTGATCCTGGTACATGCGATCCCCAATTCCCTTAATCCTGTTATCACTGCTGTTTCAGGGTGGTTTGCTTCTATGATGGCAGGGGTTGTTTTTGTCGAGTATATTTTTGGCTGGAAAGGATTGGGGTATGTTATTGTAAATGCTTTAAATACCTACGATCTGCCTGTAGTGATGGGGTGTATTCTTACGATCTCCCTTATTTTTATTCTAGTGAATGCACTTGTTGATATTCTTTATGCCTGGCTTGATCCCAAAGTGAGGGTTTCATAATCTGCTGTCGTTTGTTTTTTCCCGTTTAATTCAATTTCCTTTGGGTAGAGAAGGGGGAATATTGCCTTTTATTTCGTATTTTTGATAGAACGAATCCTAAAAAAAATGCAATGATGAGGAAACAAATTGTAGCCGGGAACTGGAAAATGAATACCAACTACCCGGAAGCACTGGATCTAGTTACAAATATCCTTAACGAATCGAAAAATATTCCAGATCAGGTAGCGCTCTATGTTGCACCTCCATTTGTTTATTTATCTGATGTCTATAAAATACTGAAAGACAGTGCAGTTAAAGTAGGTGGGCAAAATTGTTCGTGGGAAAAGTCGGGGGCCTATACAGGAGAGATTTCTGCTTCTATGCTAAAGTCGGTAGGATGCTCTTTCGTAATACTGGGCCATAGTGAGCGCAGAAAACATTTTAATGAAGATGGAACCATCTTATCGAAAAAAATAGAACAGGCCCTTGAAAACCATCTTCAACCAGTTTTTTGTTGTGGTGAGCAATTGGATGAGAGAGAAGCCGGAAAGCAAAAGGAAGTTGTTGAAAATCAGTTGGAAGAAGTGGTCTTTTTGCTTTCAAAAGAACAGTTTCAAAAGATTATCATTGCTTATGAGCCCGTTTGGGCTATTGGAACAGGCCGCACCGCAAGCCCTGAGCAGGCGCAGGAGATGCATGCCTTTATACGCAAACTTGTGACGAATAAATATGGAGATGATGTTGCCAAGGGTTTGTCTATCCTTTATGGAGGTAGCTGTAAACCTGCCAATGCAATGGAACTCTTTGCCCAGGAAGATGTGGATGGAGGGCTCATTGGAGGGGCATCCCTGAAAGCTGATGATTTTATTGCTATTGCGCGGTCGTTTTAAGAACAGTCGCAGCGGGATACATATTAAAATGACCTAGAAACTTACATCCAAAATCATGAAAAATTATAAAGAACTGCAATGCATCATCAAAGCCGAGGATATCGATAGTGTAAGGGAAATGCTCATCGCATATCTTGGAGACCTTAACTACGAAAGTTTTCAGGAAACCGATCTTGGATTGCTGGCTTATATCGAAAAAGAGGAGTTTGATCCCAAAGTTCTTCAAAAAATACCCCTCTCGCACAATGATATATGCTCTATTGAATACAAGCATACCGATGTGGCAGATAAAAATTGGAACGAGGAGTGGGAAAAGGATTTTTCTCCCATCGTTGTGGATGACTATTGCTACGTCCGTGCTCCGTTTCATCCGGAAAAACCGGAAATGCAGCACGAAATTATTATCATGCCTAAAATGTCTTTCGGAACCGGACATCATGCCTCAAGCTATTTAATGGTACAGGAAATGCGCAATCTCTTTTTTCCGGATAAAAAGGTGTTGGATATGGGATGTGGAACCGGCATTTTGGCCATTTTAGCTGAAAAAATGGGAGCTTCGGATATCACGGCTGTAGATAATAGCGAGTGGGCTTATGAGAACACAAAAGAGAACATCCAGGTTAATAAAAGTTTACACATAAAACCCCGGCACGGTGGGGTGGAACTACTTAAAGGACAGTATTTTGATGTTATTCTAGCCAATATTTGCCGGAATGTACTGCTGGAAG
>CAYVSF010000039.1:0-12284 GCA_964453775.1 uncultured Bacteroidales bacterium | reverse complement strand
GCACGTCGCACGGTGGTGGAGTTCATTCTTTCCGACCATCCCAAAGATTGTTTAACCTGCGCAAAATCAGGCAACTGCGAATTACAGGATATGGCCGTAAAGCTGGGTATTCGAGAAATTCCCGGTGGGGATTTTGCGGAAATGTCAAGCTATAAACCGGATTATTCACCCAGCATCATTCGCGAATTGGACAAATGTATCATGTGCCGTCGTTGTGAAATGATGTGTAATGATTTTCAGACTGTAGGAGCGTTATCTGCATTTAACCGTGGTTTCGAGTGTGCTGTTGCACCTGCTTTCGAGATGGACCTGGAGAAATCTCCATGTACCTATTGTGGACAGTGTGTTGCTGTTTGTCCTACCGGTGCATTAACCGAGAAAGACCATACCCGTGATGTAATTCGTTCATTATCAGATCCCAACAAGAAGGTGATTGTACAGACTGCACCTGCAGTACGTGCTGCACTGGGAGAAGAGTTTGGAATGGAAGCCGGAACCCTGGTAACAGGAAAAATGGTAACTGCACTTCGTCGTTTAGGTTTCGACTACGTGTTCGATACCGATTTTGCTGCTGACCTTACCATTATGGAAGAAGGTACAGAGCTTCTGGATCGACTTACCAAACACCTGAATGGTGATAAGGAGGTGAAATTGCCTATCCTTACCAGTTGCTGCCCTGCATGGGTGAGCTTCTTTGAGCACCACTTTCCTGAAATGAAGGATATTCCTTCAACAGCGCGCTCTCCGCAGCAGATGTTCGGTTCGATTGCCAAAACCTATTTTGCCGATAAGATTGAAACCAAGCGTGAAGATGTGGTGGTTGTCTCTATCATGCCTTGTTTGGCCAAGAAGTACGAAGCACAGCGCGATGAGTTTGCTGTAGACGGAAATCCTGATGTGGACTTCTCTATTTCTACTCGCGAGCTGGCACACTTAATCAAAGAAGCCAACCTTGACTTAAAAACACTGGAAGATGACGACTTTGATAAGCCCATGGGTGAGTCGACAGGTGCTGGGGTGATTTTTGGTGCTACAGGTGGTGTAATCGAGGCTGCTACACGTACAGCTTATGAATTGCAAACAGGAAAGAGTCTGGAAAAACTTGACTTTGAAGAGTTGAGAGGATTTGACGGTATTCGTAAAGCTACCGTTGACTTCGACGGAACTCCAATAAATATTGGTATTGCTCATGGTTTAGGGAATGCCAGAACCCTGCTTGAGGAAATCAAGTCTGGAAAATCAGAATTTCATGCTATTGAAATCATGTCCTGTCCGGGTGGTTGTATAGGTGGTGGTGGACAGCCGCTGCACCATAGCGACTCTGAAATCCTCAAGGCCAGAACAAGGGCTATATACGAAGAAGATAAGAATAAGCCGATTCGAAAATCACACGAAAATCCAGAAATTATTAAGCTTTATGAAGAATTTCTGGGTAAACCAATGAGCGAGAAGGCGCATCATCTTCTTCATACTTCTTATTTTGATAAGAGTAAGAAAATTGAAATTAGCTAGTAATGATTAATTTGGAGGATTAGACATGTCAAGTATACAAGTTAAAGTAAAAGAGAAAGACCTGAATACCATTAAAGAAATTTGCAAGTCTTTCGATTATAAACCCGGTGAATTAATTAATGTGTTGCACAAAACCCAGGAGCACTTTGGTTATTTGCCGGCAGAGGTACAGGAAGTCGTAGCAGACCAGTTGAAAGTGCCTGTGGCTAAGGTATATGGAGTAGTAACCTTTTATTCTTTCTTTACCATGTTGCCTCAGGGGAAGTACCCGGTTTCTATTTGTACAGGAACAGCATGCTATGTAAGAGGTGCCGATAATGTGTTGCAAGAGTTTAAACGACAGTTGAATATCGAAGTTGGGGAAACCACAGATGATGGTAAGTTTTCATTAAACTGTCTTCGTTGTGTGGGCGCCTGCGGCTTGGCACCTGTTGTTTTAGTAGGCGATAAGACTTATGGTAGGGTATCGCCGGAGGGTGTAAAAGAGATTCTCGACGAATATAAAGATAAATAGTTGTTTAGGGGTTAGTTTTTCTTTTATTGCTAGTTCGAAAATCTGTTACCCTGAGAGGGCATCCATAATTTGGTTGCCCTCTTTCTTTATTTGTTCTTTCGCAAAAATTGTAGTAACTTCAAAAAAGGGTTGTTATGAAAAAGATCGTGTTCATATCCATTCTAATTTTTTTGTTAAATCCGTTTACTATGCGAGCACAAAATCAGATTGAAAAACATCAAACAGGCGGAATTGTATTTTTGCGAACCATGCAATTGGAAAAAATAGACAGCTTTTATATTGATGAGGTCGGTTGCAGGCTTTGGCTGGATCAAGGTGGCTGCAGGATATACCAGCATGGCAATATGTTATTGGGGTTTTGTGATCGGGATACACCCGATACCGAAGGAATGATAACTTTTTACTATGCCAGTCGTGAGGAAGTGGATGCCATGTATGAAAAGTTCAACTCTATTGCTGATGAACCGCCCAAGGAGAATGAGAAGTATAAAATTTATCATTTTTTTGCTAAAGATCCGGAAGGCAGGGCGATTGAATTTCAATACTTCTGGTAGGCTGATTTGAATAAATAAATTAGTAATAGAAACTGTTAGCTAAGATATGTCCACAATATAAATGAAGTTTGATTTTCGAAACATAGCTGCATTGTTTATCCTGTTGTTTTGGGCTGGCCCAATTTCATCGCAGGACAGTCTTCTGACAAATAAGTACAAAGAGGCCTCAGTAGAACAAAAAATTAATTTTTTAAATGACTGGGCTTTTGAATTGGCCCCCAATGATTTTGATCAGGCTCATGTCTATGCCACTACAGCATTATTCCTGGCTGATTCAATTGATAATACCAAGTTGATGGCAAAGTCACATAACAGACTGGGGGTAATTTACTATTTTCTTACTGCGTATGATAAAGCACTGGAAAGTTATTATGCATCTCTAAAGATAAGTGAAGAAAATATAGATAGTGTTGAAATATCAAGAGCTTCAAACAATATTGGGTTGGTTTATTCTGAAATTAATAGTTTCGAGAATGCACTCAAATACTATCGCCGTGCACTGGATTACATAACCCTAAATACAGATTATTATTTTATTTCTAATATTTTTAATAATATTGGTATCATATACCGCCACCAACAGAAGATTGATAGTGCATTTCATTTTTATAACAAAGCGCTTATAATAAACAAAAACATAGGAGATATTCGTTCTTTAGCTAAAAACAGAAATAATTTAGGCAATCTTTATAACGATATTGAAGATTATAAAAGTGCAGAAATACAATACAGGGAAGCACTTTTTTTAAATAGAACAAGCGGGAATAATTTCGAAATGGCCAGGAATTATATTAACCTGTCAGATATAACCGCAAAAAAAGGAGATTATACTACTTCACAAGCATTTTTAGATAGTAGCAGGCAATTATTAACTGAAATTAAGTCGAAGGATATAATGCTCGGCTATTATATGGCATTGATTGATTTGCGAAAGAATGAAGGTAGGTTTGAAGTACTACCACCGCTTTATGAAGATTACATTTCGCTTCACGATTCCTTGTACTCTAATGCATTAAACAGCCAGCTGCAGAAGCAGCATTCCATTTACGAAATATCAAAAAAAAATAATGAAATTGCTGTGCTAAAAGCAAAAAATCAGTTGCAAACTTTAAAAATCAGTCAGGAAAGAACGTTTCGTATTTCTTTCATTATTGCTTCTATTCTTTTATTGGTGATATTGATTTTAATGATTAATCGGTATCGTATTAAAAGTCAGATGAGTAAGAGGCTGGAAAAAAAAGTAGACGAGCGTACCCGGGAGCTTGAGCAGGCAAAAGATAAGGCAGAATTATCGGATCGGTTAAAGACCAGTTTCCTGGCCAACATGTCTCATGAAATCAGAACCCCGATGAATGCAATTGTTGGGTTCTCGAGCATTCTTGGAAGAGAGAACCTACCCCCAAAAGAGAAAGAGGAGTATCAAAAGCATGTCAATGATCAAAGCAAATATCTCCTGCGGCTTTTAAATGACATCTTGGATGCCTCAAAAATCGAATCCGGGGACTTTAAGCTCAAGAAAATATCGTTTGACCTGCAAAAAATTATTTACAGGCTTCAAAAGGAATATGAGCAAAGAATTGCAGAAAGTAAAAGGTCTATAAAATTACGAATAAAGCCTTGTGAAAGGCTGACCGATCATATCTTTTTTGATTCTGGACGCCTCTACCAGGTGCTGGACAATTTGCTGGATAATGCCTTGAAATTTACTGAGAAGGGGGAAATCTTACTTGAGTATAAACTGGAAGAAGGGGATCCGCAAAAAATTGTGTTCCGGGTAAAAGATACCGGAATTGGAATACCAATAAAAAACCAGGACATCATCTTTCAACGCTTCCGGCAGGTGGATGAAACATCAACCAGAAAATATGGAGGGACGGGAATTGGCCTTGCTGTTTGTAAGGGTATTCTTCAATATGCCGGTTGCGATTTGAATGTCAAATCTTCCCCGGGAAAAGGCACAGAATTTTCGTTTTCTATTCCTTATAATCCTGATATCTCGGATGAACTAAAAGATATCTCGAGTTATAAGAACTCTTTCAAGGGGAAAAGTATCCTGATTGTGGAAGATGACAAACTGGTTTGTGATTACATTAGAAAGGTATTGGGTGAAACAGGTGCTGTTTTGAAGTTTGCTTCAAACGGCAGGGAAGCCCTACAAATGGTAAAAAAGAAAAATGGTCTCGATTTGATATTAATGGATATTCGCATGCCGGAAATGAATGGATATGAAGCAGCCAGGGCAATCAAGGAGCTAAGAACTGATATTCCAATCATAGCCCAAACGGCATATATCTTTTCCCATGATGAGGAAACCAGTCTTCAAAACGGATATGATGACTACCTTCCCAAACCCATTCGTCCCAGAAATTTAATGCACATGCTTAATAAGTATCTTTCCTGATATTATATTAAATATATTGGATACTCACCTCTTTTAGGAATTTATCTTCCAGGATGTTGGCAATGCGTTTAACTACTGTTCTGCGAATCTCCAGTTCCACTGGCAGGTTGGGATCCTGATGAGCAATATTGATGCGCGTACCGATGATAAAATGTATCTCGTCTGACTCTTTAATGAGCTTGACAATGGAATCTGCCGGTCCTTTCCCCAGGATGGTGTTGTTGTTATAGTTTTTTAGAATTTTCGTTACTTTACTAAGTGTTAGGATGCCTTCTGTCACCAGGTCAATCCCTGTCATGTAAGAAATTGGAGGAAGATCTTCGTCTTCAAATTCAAAACTGTCTTCAATTTCTAAATCAAGTTCCCGGGCTAAGATGTCGGCTGTAGTGGCTCCGCAAACGATCTTCTTCCCGTTAAAGCTTCGAACAGCAGCAGCTAGTTCTTTATCCTTCTTCTTCTCATAAGGTGGCCCGGTAGTAATGATAAGTTTTCGGGGCTCCCTGAAATATACCGCTGCACAGCTGGTGTCATCTTTGGCATGATAGGCATCGTTCTGGTGCGCCATATTGATCACTTTGCCGGCCAGCTTGTTGGCAGAAATATCAGGATTGTTGCTTACCAGGCGATGAACAAAGTCGCGAATATTTTCAAAGCCCCATCCAAATGGAAGGCGTTTGGTTCCCAGGCCTGACTGGCTTACTCCATCCGAACAGATGATGATTCGATCGCCCTTTTGGTGTTTGAAGGAGCAGGTCTTGATTTCTTTGCCCGCATTTTTGTCTCCCTGGAGAACAATGCATTTCCACTCCAGCTCCAAAACTTCACCTTCCCTTAAAACGATGGCAGAGGGATTGTCATATTCCAAAATGGTGGTGGTGTCATTGTCAATATCCACTACTGAAAAAGTGGAATAGCTAATTTTTCTTTCGCTACAGACTGGAAGAGTATTCATAATAATGTCTGCAATGCGGTTGACATCCTTATGTTCTTTAGTGAAATTGAGGGCCATTTTGGCGGTAAGGGATGCCAGGATATTTGCTTTTACGCCATGTCCCATACCATCTGAGAGTACCATCACATAGCGGTTCTCTGCCTTTATCTTTTCAGACAGGAACACATCGCCGCAAATTCGCTCTCCCTCGTGGTTTTGTTGTTGTGCATCTATTTCTATGTGAAAGTCATTCTGCATAAGCATTATTTCTTCTGGGAACGATAGAACTCAATGATAGAATTGAGCATTTGTTCGGTTTCACTGGCTCCCTCTCCTAAAAGAAATCCAATTTTCTGGACCATTTCCAGGTTTTTGTCAATAACTTCCGTAACCCGCTTTATCACTTCTTCCTTTCTAACTTCCGGGGCGTACATATCGCGGAACACGGCCCCTACCATGGACCCTTTTTTGATCGTAAAAATAGATAGATTTAACAAACGTTCTTCCAGGTGAATGTCCCTGTTGACAATGTTTTCATTGTTCTTGAGCACTTGAGAAAACAAATTGTAAATATTGTAGGGTAGCATGGTTTTTAAATCGGCACCTTTCAGTCCCGGAATGACTTCGTTAATGGATTCTGCTTCTTCACCCAGGATTTCTATAAAGGTGCTGTTGGATTGGATCACTTTTAAGTGCTTATCGATGATGACAATGCCAGAAGGCAGTTTTTCCATCATAGCATTAACGGTTTCCATGGCCTCTTCGGCTGCTTCTTTTTCTTTGCGGGCATTTTGTTCCGATGATTTAAGCGCTTTCTGCGTTTGTCCCAGCTTTTCATTGGTAGCACGCAAAGCTTTGATATACTCCTGCCTGTTTTTTAGCGAGTAAGTCAAACACATTTCTGTCTTTGCAAGCCCTTTAGCCACGGCCACAGCAAAATCGCGACAGGAATCGTAACCACACGCACCGCAACCGGCTTCCACTTTCCCATCTTCCTTACCAATGGATTTTAAGATTTCCTGGATTCGCTCCTCCGAGGGCATTTCAATTCTTTGATCATCGATGGTAAAGCTCCTGGTATAATCAAGTTCCCAGAAGCGTTGGATGGCTTTTTCCCAGAGGTCTTTGTTAAAATCTTTTAAGCGTTTATTGGCATATTCAGTCACCAGGGTGTGGCGAATATATTTTTTACCGTTCTTGGAAGTTCCCGGTCCCATCAGACAGCCTGCACAAGAAAAAATATTGAAATGCTTTTTTATGGTATCTATTGATTGGTGGAATTCTTTTGTAGCTTCCAGCATGTTATATTTGCCTTCTGTTGTAATTACATTGCCTTTCAGGAGATCTTCGCTGATTTCTGCAGCCTGAAGCATGCCATTCGGAATCGGGAATAAAGACCCTTTATACCCGATAGGTGGATCAAAATCGGAATATTCCAAATTGCTCTCATGAATATCGAATTCATCAAAAAGTTTTCTTAACTCCTGAAAAGTCAGCACCGAATCGATGCGGCTTGTGGGATCTTTTTTAAAGTAATCGGCTTCATTCTTACTTTCAACACAAGGCCCGATGTAGACTACTTTTATATTTTCTCCATACAGATGCCTAACGATTTTCGCTGTTGCTGCCATAGGAGTTACCAGAGGCGTAAGGTTCTCCACCAGTTCAGGTTGAAATTTCGAAATGTGGGAGACTACAACAGGACAGAGGGTGGAGATGTAGTATTTTCCCTTAAACCGTTCCCAGAGTTCTGCATATTTTAACCCGATAATATCAGCCCCGAATGAAACTTCATTGATCCTGTTAAAGCCCAGGGCACGAATCATCTGTACGAATTTTCTGTAGTCCGTAATGTCATCGAATTCTCCCGAAATACTGGGAGCAACAATGGCTACTTTTAGCTCTTCAGCCTTCAGAATCTTCTTGGTGATCTCCATGTCGTTTTTATAGCTGATAGCATCCTGTGGACAAACCGAGAGGCAGTTTCCACAACCTATGCATCGCTCCGGAATGACCCTTGCATAATCCTTATTGATCTTTACTTCAATGGCATTCACCGGGCATGCCCTAACGCAGGCATAACTTAAATCACATTTATTTTTATCGATCGCTATTAATCCCATACAAATCGGGCTTATTCTTGATTCATAAATATGCTATCCAGAATGGCCAAAACATTTTCAGGCGTAACATGCTCAAATGTTTGATCATTTATACGTAACATCGGGCCATTTTCACAATTTCCAAAACAATGACTACCATGAAAGTAAACTTTATCGCCAAGTTGATGGTCCTGAATATATGTTTTAATTAGATTAACTGTCTTTTTATTTCCCCTGGAGAAGCATGAACTACCCAAACAAATCACAACTTCTGTCTTCATCCCTTTGCTATTTTCAGATTTTTAACTTCTTGGCTATCAAGCGGAAAGCTCGAATGATTCTTACAACCTGTCCTGGTATGATAACCTCCTTTATTTTAATCGTTAATTGAATAACACAACATGTCAAAAATACAAATATTTTTAGGTTTCTGGGGCATAAAATTGAAAAGGAAGTAGATAAAACGATGATTTCACTAGGATACATCTAATTTATACTCTTTAAAAATTATGGATCAAAAGTGCTTACATGCTTAATTTAAAGATAATCAAATTTTTACAGTTGTATTTATTAGGTTTCTATGTATTGTTAAATGATTAACAATGTTTATTTAATAACAATAATTTTTGTATTTTTGTATAGTATCGAATCATTTTAGTGCGTTCATGAAAATTGTGTGTTATGCAGGAAATAGATGCCGTATTGGAAAAGCATCCTTTTGTACAGCGTGATCAACTTATACCCGTACTTCAGGATATTCAGGAGCAGTTAGGGTATCTTCCCGAAGAAGCCATTTTAAAAGTAGCAGGCTATTTTGGATTGCCCTCTGCTAAGGTGTATTCTATTGCTACTTTCTACAGTCAATTCAGGTTTACTCCACGAGCCGATTATCATATTAAAATATGCCATGGCACAAGTTGCCATATTAACGGTGCTTCTTCTCTGCTAAAAGAGTTAAAAAACCAACTGGAGGTAAGCGAGGGTGAAGTCTCTAAGGATGGCTTGTTTAGCTATGAAGTAGTTACCTGCATGGGGGGATGTGGTCAGGGGCCGGTATTGTCAATCAATGAAGAATACTATACGGCAATGAATGCGGCAAGGCTAAAAGAAATTATAAAGGGAATAAGAAACAAGGAAAAGTAAAATGACAGGGGAAGAAATACATAAGGAATTCCTTCTTAATGAAGTGCTGCTTGGTCAGGGAGAACTGCAAATGGCTGAAAAGGACGACCGACTTTCAGAAATCAGGCTGGAAAAGCTCAAGAAGCCTGTTATTAGCATAAGCTTAAACTCAAATGCCCTGATTAATGGTGCTGCTGAAGCCGTAAAAACTGCCCGGGAGTATATTCGTGAGCGTGAACTGGATGTGCATTTTTTTACTACCGGTAGTCTCGGGCTATGCATGGATGAGCCCCTGCTGGCGGTACAACTTCCGGGAAAAACCAAAATTGTTTTTAAGAAGGCTAGCGCTGAAAAAGTAGCAAGTTTACTGGATGGAGTATTTAATAATTATATTCAGGACGAGGATGTGCTGGGACAGTATCAGAGCAGTTTGCATGAACCCTGGGAAGGAATTCCCTACATGCATGATCAGCCCTTTTTCCTCCATCAAAAGCGAATAATTCTAAAAAACTGTGGCCAGATAGATCCTTCCAGCATTGATCAGTATATAGCTTCCGGTGGTTATAAATCTCTGGTAAAAGCCTTAACTACCTATATTCCCGAAGAAGTTTGCAATATTGTTGAACAATCAGAACTTAGAGGTCGGGGAGGTGAAGGCTACCTTACCGGCAAGAAATGGAAGATAGCATTAAATACGCCAAGTTCATCCAAATACCTGATTTGTAATGCAGGGGAAAGCGATCCGGGTGCTTTTATGGAACGTTTATTTATCGAAAGTGATCCCCACCAAGTAGTTGAAGCGGTAGCGATAGCTTCTTATGCAATAGGTGCACAGAAAGCTTATGTATATATTGAATCATCCTATGAGATGGCAGCTGAACGACTTGAAAATGCCATTCTGCAAGCCAGGGATTATGGCATTCTGGGGCATGATGTCTTCCAAAGCGGAACCAGTTTGGACATTGAAATACGAAAAGGAGCAGGAGCATATGTTTGTGGAGAAGAAACCGCCCTTATCAGCCATATTGAGGGAAAACGCGGAATGCCCCGAACCAAACCTCCGTATCCAGCCAAAGTGGGCCTCTTTAGTCAACCTACCGTGGTAAATAACGTGGAATCACTGGTGAATGTACCTGTTATTATTCAAAAAGGAGCGGAGTGGTATAAGACTGTAGGTACTGGGAATTCAAAGGGCACAAAGATTTTTAGCCTGGCCGGAAAAGTGGAGCATGTGGGCTTGGTGGAAGTTCCTATGGGAACTACAATTCGTGAAATTATCTATAAAATAGGCGGGGGCGTTAAAGAGGATAAGGCTTTTAAAGCTGTTTGCTTTGGAGGTCCGGCAGGAGGCTGTCTTACAAAGGAGCACCTCGATTTAAAAGTTGATTTTGATACTATCAAAGATCTTGGGTCTGCACTGGGTGCAGGCGGGATGATTGTTTTGGATGAAGATTCCTGCGTTGTGGATACCGTGAAATATTACATGGATTTCTTGAAAAATGAGAGTTGCGGTAAATGTATTCCCTGCAGGGAAGGGACGAGAAGGATGTTTGATATTCTTGAAAACATCACCCGCAGGCCTGAAGATTTTCGTACGCATACAACTTTGCATCGCTTTAAGGGTGTGATGCAGCTTGAGAACCTTGCGGAAGTGATACGGGATACATCCCTCTGTGGACTTGGAGAACGGGCTGCGAATCCGGTTTTGAGCACGCTCAGGTGGTTTCGTGATGAATACGAGGAGCACATCTTCGAACGAAACTGTTCAGCCAATGTCTGCCAGGGCCTAAAAAGTTTTGAGATAGATGTGGAGGCTTGCACAGGATGTACCCTGTGTGCCAAGAAATGTCCCACAGGTGCAATTCTGGGAACAGCCAGGAATGCCCATTTTATAGTACGGGAAAAGTGTATTGGCTGCGGTATTTGTTATGATACCTGTAAGTTTAATGCGGTGATTACTATTTAAAGATTTTGGTTATGGGCGTAAATATAGAGGTTAACAACGAGATTATTGAGGCGAAAGCCGGGGAAACCATACTTAGTGCATTAAGCAGGTATGGGATACGGGTTCCTACGCTATGCAGCATTAGTGATCTGTCACCCACGGGAGCATGCAGAATGTGTGTGGTAGAAATTGAAGGCCGCCAGGATTTAGTGCCTGCTTGTTCTTTCCCGGTAGAGCAATTCATGAAGATTAAAACGCATTCACCCCGCGTAATTAATGCGCGGAAAATGATTGTGGAACTCTTGCTTTCAAATCATCCGGACGATTGCCTCTATTGCATTAGAAACAATAATTGCGAACTGCAAATTCTTGCCTCTGAACTCAATGTAAGAGAACGAAGAATTTCCGGTAAAAAGAGTCAGGCTAACCTGGACCAGTCCAGTCCGGGTATTATTCGCGATCCTGCGAAATGTATTTTGTGCGGACGCTGTGTGCGAATTTGTGAAGAACAGCAGGCGGTGAATACCTTTGATTTTATGGGCAGGGGCAGCAACACGGCTATTGCTACAGCAATGAATAAAGATTTGAATTTTTCAAGTTGTATTCATTGTGGACAATGTCTGATATCATGTCCTACCGGAGCATTACATGAAAAAACAAATTTTGATATTGTACAGGATGCAATAAATAATCCAAAAATTAGGGTGATTGTGCAATACAGCCCCACAGTTGCGGTTTCTCTCGCCGATGAGGTTGAAATACGCTCGGGAAAGGATATATCTGGTCTGCTTATTGCTGCACTGAGGAAGATCGGTTTTGACCGGGTATATGATACTTCTTTTGCAATTGATATTTCAATGCAGGAGCAGGCTTCTGAGCTTGCAGAACGCATAAAGTCGGGACAAAATCTACCGCTAATTAGCAGCGATTGCCCGGCCTGGGTGAAGTTTATGGAACAGCAATACCCCGAACTCGTTCGTTTTATGTCGGATTGTAAATCGCCGCAGCAAATAATGGGAACCTTAAGTAAAAAGTATTTATCAGAAGAGGAGAATATTCCGCCCGATAAGATTTTTTCTGTTTCAATTATGCCCTGTACAGCAAAGAAATTTGAAGCACAGCGCGAAGAAATGACGCATAAAGGTGTTTCAGATATAGATGCTGTGCTTACTACCAGAGAAATTGCCAAACTCATCAAGCTTT
>CAYVSF010000038.1:0-12625 GCA_964453775.1 uncultured Bacteroidales bacterium | reverse complement strand
AATAAGTCCTGTGATTGAGTCTGCTTTTAACCACAGTAAATTCTCTGTTGAATTTCCTACACCGCCAGGTCCTGTTTGAGAAAAGCTATAAAAAGATGAAACCAGCAAAATTAACCCAATAAAAAACCGTGTCAACCAACTTCGCATTCGTTGACAAGCACAATTTTCCCTTACTGTTCTTTTTTTGAGGAGGAAAGCACAGTAAGGAAGGTTTATATTTCGACCGACCCTCACGCTTTTTTAACCTAAACTAATACCTAATTTACAAAAATCTTCTTCCCTTTATTTTTGCTGTGTTGAAAAAAAGTTTATAAATCTCCAACAAAACACTTGCTTTACTATAAAAATAAGTATAAAAGCCATTTATGCCAAGCAAACATAGCTTTTTTTTGGTAGAATTCTTTTATCAAATGTAAAAAGTATACGGAAATTAAAATAAAAGGTTGTTATAAGCTCTTGTCTTCTTGAAGATTATCAATAATCTGGCTAAATAAGGGAACTACTTCAGCTTTTTTAATTATTTTCGTAAAATAAATCATAGAAACCAAGACTTATGGGAGATTATAAACGGGTATTGCTAAAATTAAGTGGCGAGTCTTTAATGGGTACGAAAGGTTATGGCATTGATCATGGCATGCTCCATTTTTTTGTTCAGGAAATTAGATCAATCCATGAGCGTGGTATTGAAGTTGGAATTGTGATAGGAGGCGGAAATATTTTCAGAGGGTTAAAAGGGACAGAAGAAGGATTTGATCGAGTTAAAGGAGATCAGATGGGCATGTTGGCTACAGTTATCAATAGTATTGCTTTACAATCTGCTTTAGAAGCAGGAGGAGTAGCTGCAAATGTTTTTACAGCGGTTCGGATGGAGCCTATGGGAACGCTTTACCAAAGTGACAAAGCAATTGCTGCAATGCAATCCGGCAGTGTAGCCATTATTGCCGGAGGAACAGGGAATCCATTTTTTACAACAGATACAGCTGCTGCCTTGCGAGCTGTAGAAATTAAGGCAGATGTTCTATTAAAGGGAACAAGAGTGGATGGAGTTTATAACAAGGATCCTGAAAAGAACCCTGATGCGATAAAATTTGATGAACTTAGTTTTGATGATGCTTATGAGAAGGGATTAAGAATAATGGACCTTACTGCATTTGTTTTATGTAAAGAAAACAAGCTCCCGCTCATCGTTTTCAACATGAATGAAAGAGGTAATTTATTGGCACTAATACAGGGAAAAATGCTTGGAACTCGCATTAAGAATGCTTAAACTATTGTGATTAAGGAAAAGAGATCTTATTTTTAAGGCAAATATACGCACCAAAAAACTTCAATTATGAATGAAGAAGGACAATTTATTATCGAAGAAGCTGAAGAGCGAATGCAAAATGCGATAGAGCATCTTTCCAATGAGTTGGCAGTAATCAGGGCCGGTAAAGCTAACCCACGAATGCTTGATGGTGTAATGGTTGATTACTACGGCAGCATGACGCCCCTTAACCAGGTGTCCAACATTGGAACTCCCGATCCAAAAACCATTGCAATTCAGCCATGGGAAAAGAATATGATAGGACCAATTGAGAAGGCTATTATGGCTGCAAATCTGGGTTTGCAACCCATTAACAATGGTGAACTTATTCGGATTAACATTCCTGCACTTACGGAAGAACGAAGGAAATCACTTGGAAAACAGGTGAGTACAGAAGGCGAAAACGCAAAAGTAAGCGTTAGAAGTGCCCGCAGAGATGCGAATGATGAATTTAAAAAGCTTGGCAAGGAAGGCATGTCGGAAGATGACGTAAAAGAAGGTGAAGAGACGATTCAGGAATTGACCAATAAGTATTCGAAAAAAATCGATGAGCTTGTTGAAGCCAAGCAAGAAGACATTATGAAGGTTTAAATCTTTTTAATTATCCTTTTCGATTAAATTTCCATCCATTTTATGGATTTGGAAATTTAATCATATTCACAAAAGCCCCCAAAGGGCTTTTTTATTTCTAATGGAGAGAGAAATGTCCCAATTATTATTCGATAATTTTCAATCCAAGTTCCAGATATTTATAGAAATCGAGTGGATGATGATTCTTTTTTTGTTTGGAGCGTTTATCTCCGAGTCGAACAATCACAAGTTCTTTAGAGGGAACAATAATAATGTATTGTCCCAGAATCCCTCTTGCGTATAGGATATCAAGATCTTTATAGTTTGCCAGCCACCACTGGGCAGCATAAAAACCAACCGCTTTTTGTGCATCATCTTTGAGATGATTTGCAGGTGTTTTTATCTTTTGAATATAGGAACTATCAATAATTTGATGCTTATTATAATATCCCTCATGTAGAATTAATTGGCCAATCCGGGCGAAGTCTTTGGTAGTCGCGTTAAAACAGCAATAGGCTTTTTCCATTCCTTCCGGTTTATCAATGCTCCACAAGGCAAAGTGTTCTGCTCCTATTGGGTGCCAAAGTTTACGTTCTGCATATTCACTCAGTGTTTCTCCTGTACTGTTTTTTAAAATGATACCCAGTAGTTGGGTGTTTGCACTTAGATAATTAAAGTATTTTCCGGGTTTTTCTTCTGATTCTAAAGACGTTACAAGTTTTTCGATATTGTTTCCGTAGTAGGCTCTTGTGGTTGCAGAGAAAGGGTTCCAGTAGCTTTCGTCCCATTTTAAACCGGATGACATATTGAGCAGGTTATCGATGCTTATGTTTTCATTTTCAGGATCCATTCCCGGGATATAGTTTATTATAGGATCATTGTAGCTGTTAATATGCTCCTCATGCCTGGCTGCTCCTACCAATAGGCTGACAATGCTTTTCGCCATTGAAAAAGAGTTGCAAATGCTCGTATCATAAAAATTGCCATAGTAGGATTCAAACCGGATGGAATCATTATGTATGACAAGGAAAGATTTCGATTTAAATCGGTGTAAATAATCCATCTCATTCTTATTAAGCATGTAAGTATTGTATGCTTCAGATTTTTTTAATAAGGATGAATGGCTTGCAGGTTCTATTATTCGGTTAGGGAAAATCTTGTAATCATCAGTGTTTGCCGTTAGATACCACAATGCTTTTCGAAAGTAGGGATTGGGTTGAAACAGTAAGGCAATAAAGGCCAAAACAACAATTGCAAGAAAAGAACGCCAAAGGGTTTTTTTAATTTTTGCTTGTGCCATAGATGTGTTTTTCTATCACATTCAATAATAACTTGGGTTTTATGGGCTTAATCAAATGATCTATCATACCAGCGTCTTTACTTTTCTCCTTCTCGCCGGGCATTGCATAAGCAGTTTGTGAAATGATAGGAATGTTTTGATCAAATAATTTAATTTCTTTAGAAGCCTGAAAGCCATTCATCTCAGGCATCTTGATATCCATAAGAATAAGATCAACCTTATTGTTCCTAACCTTATTAACAGCTTCTTTCCCATTGCTGGCCAGCAACACAGAAACATTAGTTATTTTGAGAACTTCTTGAAGGTAAGCCGCATTCGCCGGTTCATCCTCTGCTATCAAAATTGTTTTTCCTGTCCAGTTGAATTTTTTCCTCTCGTTCACTTCTTCACTATTACTCTGTTTGGCTGGCTCTTCAATCTCCTTTTTAGGAATTGAAAAATAGAAAATAGAACCTTCACCAGGATTCGATTCCACCCATATTTCTCCTTCCAGTAGCTCAATTAAACTTTTAGATATGGCAAGTCCCAGACCTGCTCCACGGTATAATCTGGATTTATCATCTTCAAGCTTTAGAAAGCGGTCAAAGATTAGGTTCTTTTTTTCCTTATTCATCCCAATGCCTGTATCTTTTACATAAAAGAATATACGGTTGTCCAGATACTCTGTAAAGCCGAACTCTATATAACCATCTTCTGTAAATTTCAGGGCGTTGTCAATCAAATTGGATAACACTTGTTGTAATCGAATAGGATCTGTTTTTATAATGATCTTTTTTTCATTAGTCTCCTTTTTAAGTCTGATGTCTATATGGGGTTTCCCTTTTTGTTTCTTTATTTCCTGGTACGATTCGCAAATATTATTTAGGAGTTGGTTTACCTGACAGGGTTCCTCTTTAATTTTTAACTGTCCGGCTTCTATCTTGGAAATATCAATAATATCATCGATCAAATGCAGCAAATTATTGCCAGAATTGTGAATGAGCTTTACATAATGCTCTCTTTCTTTCTCTGTAATCATGGCATTATCCATGGTGAGAAGTTCCGTAAAGCCTAAAATAGCATTCATCGGAGTTCTTATTTCGTGGGACATATTGGCAAGAAAAGCCGATTTTAGTTTGTCGGATTCTTCCGCCTTATTTTTTGCTTCCTCCAGCTTTTTTTCAGCTTCGTCTCTTGCTTCTTCCCTTATTTTTATTTGCTTTAACATTTGGTTGAACTCGCTATAGAGCTGTCCAATTTCATCCTGATTGTTGGCTTGTATTTCTACATCGTAATTTGCATTTAAAGACACATCTCTTGCAAAATTAGCAAGTTTGAGAATAGGACTTGAGATTACTTTTTGTATTTGATTTGCTATGATGTAGGCAAATAGGAGCATGCCAAAAAGTATGGCGATAACCACCAGAATTTGTTGATTGATCTTTGTATTGAGACGGGTGGTGTTTCCAGTGATGACAATAGTACCATAAAAATCACCCCGATAATTAATTTGATGTTCCAGAATGATTTTGTTTTCTTCAACTCTAAAGGGAATTTTCTTTTCCGAGCTACTTAATATTGGTTCAATAAAACCTTTTTCGTTTTCATGGTAGCTGGCAAACAGCACCCCATTTCTATCATAAAGTACGCCGGAATCTATATAGGGAATATTTTGAAGCCTGCTAAGAATGTTTTCAGCTCCTTCTTTATCATCAAAAGTAAGCGGGGCAATGCAATAATCACCAATTAGACGCGTGTTTAATTGAACATTGTTTTGCATATCTTTTTTTAAACCCCGAATGTCATTAATAAGAAGAAATGACATTCCAATGCCCATACTGATAGCTGAAGTAAACAAAATTAGTCCTATAATTTTGTTTTTTATGGATATGTTACGTAGCCTTTTCAAAGGTGCATCTGTTTATCGTGTTAATATTTATATTATTTAGTTTTCCGAATTAACTATTCGAGCAGAGTTCAACAAATAAAAGCTCATTTTTAAAGAGGATTGCAGAATCGCTTTTTCGTTTATTTCGAATCTTAATTTATTGGCTTCTTTATAGAAATTGATAAGAACGCCCTTTTCAGCAAAACCATTCGAGGAAGAAATAGTGAGCGCATTATATTTATTAGCCAATTCGAGCATCTCGCTTAATTCAGGATCATCCACCTTGCCCAGGTATAAAATATGACTCCCCTCTATCTCATTGTAGTTTTCAAGTTTTTTTAAGACAACTTTTTTATCATTAATTTTTTGAATGGAATAGATTTGCTCCAGGGTTTTGTAAAAATCATCATCGCCGGCAACAGTGATAATGAAAGGGCTGTTAGGATCGTTTATCCCACTTTCTTCCGGCCAGGTAACGAATCTGCAAATTTTTTCCAGGTAAACAGCTTTCAGCGTATTTTCAGTCGTTTGTGCAAAAACAGAAACAGACAAAAGGCTTAATAAGAAAACAAAGGCAACTAATTTAATCCAGGACGATATGTAATTAATATGTTTCAAATTAATAGTTTAACTCTTCTACGACATCGTATTCATTGTCTGTGATTCTCCAAATAATAATATTGGGTTGTGGATCGCCATTTTGATCAAAACGAATATTTCCCGAAGCCCCACTATAATTAACATTTCCTCCATCCAGTAGTATGGATTTGGCTTTTGAAAATTCATTCACATTAATTTTCTGGTAATTTGATATACTTTCATCACTCCCAGATACAGCTCTTAAGTGCTCTCGTAATAATAACGGATCTGTAGATTCTGCTCTTTGCATGGCATAAGCTAATGTATAAACAGCATCATAAGCGTGGGCACAGAAAACATAATTTTCAAAACCATACCTTACAAGGTAATTTTGATTAAACAGGCTATTGTTTTCGCTATCCGGATTACTGGTTATTCCAATGACAGTTTGAACAACATCGTTTTCGCCATTTAGGATCAGTTCTTGTGGTTGAACGCCATCATTAACAAATAGAGGAGGCTTTTCTTCATAGTCCTGATAACGATCATTATTATAGAGCCCATAAGTTATATTTCCAATCTCTTCATTAAATATAACGGCGAAAAGGATGTCAGGTTGATGTAAAAGCAGGTCCTCAAGCTCCTGGGTTACATCCAGGCCATCTGTTCCCGATGCATCCTCAAAACTAACTTTGCTGACAACCTCGCCTCCATCTTCAACAAACTGCTCCTCTATAATGCTGGCTAGTGTTTGCCCAAATGTATCGTCGCGATAGAGAATGCCGGCTTTTCTTTTTTCTAAATTATTATAGGCGTATTGGGCACTTAATTTTCCAAAAATGGCATCTGATGGGCATGTTCTCCAAATTAAGTCTTTTGTGTCTATTTCAGTAAGATAGGGAACTGTTGCTGCATATCCCATCATGAGCATATCATTTTTAAGGCAATTATCAGCCATTGGTACAGCAACATTTGAAAAGGTGGGACCAATCAAAATATTTATATCCTCAAGCAAAAGTTCGTAAACAGTGTTTTCGGCAATAGAAGGGTTATTTGCTGAGTTTTTGTAGATAAGTTGTATTTCTCTCTGTTCCCCATTTATTGTTAGGCCACCTTTTGAATTGATTTCTTCAGCTGCCAGTTGTGCCCCAAAATGTATGTTTTCCACCGTCTCCCTCATGGCACTTATATCTCCAACCAAACCAATTTTTATTGGTTGGATATATGTTTTTTCTGGAATTCCTTCTTCAAGCTTTTCGCAAGCAAAAAGAAAGATAAACCCGGCAGCAATTATCCATAGCTTTGTATTGCTCCTTGATTTCATAGATTTTGTGTTATTTTCATCATTATTGATCGTTCAAAACCCGGGATATCATAATTTTTAAATCCAGGATACGCATAATCAGTATTTAAAAGATTTTCAACTCTTATGTTAAGAAGGGTCTCTTTCCCATTTATTAACTCAAGTTGTGTGGTCCCGATATTTAAATTTATGATAAAATAGGGGTTCAACTCATATCTGTTTATTGCATAATCAACAGGATCATAAATAAAATTGTTTTGATCACTGGCGATTCTTGAACTAACATATTGTCCTTCAAGGTTTATTGTTAATGCAGGTTTCTTAAGATGAATCGTTTCTCCAAATTTTATGAGATGACTTGGATAAAGACTGGTGTTAAGCCTTAGCATACCCAATCTAAGATTTTCTTTCTCCAGCAAACTCCTTTGATAAGAATACTGAATATAGCCGTAAGTATTCCGAATATTAAGTTTAATTTCGGCTTCTATTCCTCCCGAATAAATATTGGAGATATTTTCTGCTCTTATATTGGAAACATCCCCGTAAGGAAGCAGGTACTCAATTTTATCTTCTATTTCGGTATAAAACAGATTGGTATTTATGAAGATTTCTTTTGATATCTTACTTAAAAAAGCCCATTCCATTGTTTTTGCTTTTTCAGGCTCAAGATCGGGGTTTCCTACAATACCTCCGGGAGTTATAAAATTTGAATAAAGTTGAACACTTGAAGGTGCATTAAAAGACGTTCCATAGATTATTTTAGTGCTATAGCCTTCTGCAATGTTATAAACCAACCCCAGTCGATAGTTGAAAACATCTTCGTAGATATTATGGTAATCGTATCGATAACCTGCTGTAAAGTTGAAATCGGATAAAAAGTTTTTTGATTGCAATAAAATTCCGGGATTCAATATAATTTGAAGGTAGATTCCTAAATTATCAAAATTGTTCTTCCCTTTTGTTCCTCCGGGATTCACTGTTTTGTCTCCGGCTGCATTCGCCAGATAATAGCGTTGATGATTGTGATAATCTGTTGTAAAATCAGCCCCAAGACTTATATTATTATGGTCATCCAATGCATAGGCAAAGTTCATTGAAGCGTCAAATCCATGATAATCCAGTTCTCTTTGTATATGATATGCTGCGTTTTGGTCATTGTCCAAAATCTCCTCATCTGCAGGCATCCCATTGCTGTGGGCAAGTGAAATGTTGGTTTCCAGGGCGTTGAACAGAATATTATTATATTGGATGCGCTGATAGCTGTTTATAAGGCTAACACGGTTGTTGTGGGTAAGTGTTCCCCAATCCGCAAATTCGTAATAGCTATCCAGTTTTTGGAATGAAAAATCAAAAAGTAGTTCTCCAAATCTATCCTTTTCATATCCAATTTTACTGTAAAGGCTTAATGGATTCTTATCTGATCGGATGGTTTTATCTTTTTCACTATATATGTCAGCTCCTGGAACCTCGATTGGCCTTAACCCGGAATAATCATAATTGGCAAGACTGCTGGAAAAAATAAAATCAAAGTTTTTATTGGCTCCTCCAAAGGTAGCATCCAGACCATATGCCGGGTTGTTGTGAATTAAGCCTGTAAATTGCTTTATTTTGGCATGGTTATAATCTTTTCCCCTATAGGTGATAATATTAATTACACCAAGGAATGCATTTTTCCCATAAATAGCTGAGTTTGGGCCCCGAATAATTTCAATTTTTTCAATTGCGTCCAAAGGAATTAAAGATTCATCCAGGAAATTATTGGAATTTGAGCGAAATGAGACTTGCTGGCCATCGATCATTATTTTCACCAGTCTCGACCAACTTCTAATACCACCATTGATCCCCCGAATGCCTAAATTTGGTTGAAAATAATCATGTGTTACATATAAACCTGCAATGTGATTTAATGCCTGGGCAACCGTTCTGTAGCCCTTGTTTTTTATTTCTTCCGCAGTAACTATAGATACTACCGAAGGTGCATCAAATAGACTTTGTTTTTTTTGTGTGGAAGAAATGATTTCCACATCCATTAAATCGTTCAGGGACATATCAAACAAATCCCTTGTTGCTATGGTATCTGAACTCTCTATTTGTGCATTAAGATTGGAGAAGTTCAGCACAAGCATCAAAAATATTAGAATGTATTTTAAACTGCCCGGTGAGATCATAGTACTGTATTTATTCCAGTAATTTACTTAAAATCTAACAAAGATCCTATAAGCGTTAACAATCAAAACTTTGCCTTAAGACCTTCTGTGCAATTCCGGCACATTGATATTGTATTGCGCTTCAATAATACCGTTGTACGTAATTTGGTGTATAAAAGGTTTCTCCAAATATGAATTATTGAGTTGGACTTCAGATTTCCCATAATATAGAATCTACTTTTATCGAAGCAACAGGGAAGAACATCTCCATTATATCCTACAACAAAGCTATTCCAGAGTTTTTTACAAAAGTTATCTGTCCGCCCTTTACGCTCAACAAGTCCATTTCTTATATGATATCTGGAATATCTGGAATTTTTAGGAATTAATCCAATTTGTTTTTCCGGATGCATGAGTTGTGCCGATTTAAATGCAAGAGCTTCCACATCCAGCTTTTTTGCCAGTTTTTTCATGGCTTCCATTTCATGCTCATTGTAACGAAAGACCAAGAATTGTATTCTGATAAAAGGCTTTGAGCTACCGGTCTGTTGTTTTTCCTGAACCAGATTTTTTATTCCATTTACAACTGTATGAAAAGACCCAGCTATCCGGTAAAAAGCATAAGACTCTTTTGATACACCATCAAGGGATATGGTAATTTCATCAAGACCGGAACGGATAATTTTATTAGCATTTTCGCGCGACAAGAAATGCCCGTTGGTCGATAAGCTTGTATATAAATTGTGTTTTTTTGCCTCAAGAATCAGTCTGTGCAGGCTTTTATTCAAAAAGGGTTCTCCCTGAAAATGAAACTGCACTGCCATTAGACTTTTGCCGCTTTCCTGCAATAATTTTTGAAGTAAAGAAATTTCAAAATATCCCTTTTCTTTAATTGTTGCAAGCGAAACCGGGCATTCAAGACATTTTAGATTACAAAAGTTTGCAGGCTCAATACTCATGGAATAGGGCAAACCCCATACATGTGGAGTTTTAAAAAGCTTTGAAAATAAAAACCCCAACCAAACACGGGTAAAATTATACAAACGAAAAATAGTGATGGTGGAAACCACAGCAGCAAGTCTGGTAATTTGGCTTCTTATTTTTTTATAATTCCAGGGGTTAATTTGCATTCAGTATTTTGAATAACTCATTAAGCTGGGGTGTCAGGATGATTTCGGTTCTCCTGTTTTTTCTCCTGGCTTCTGTTGTTTTTTGAGGATCGATAGGCAAATATTTGCTCCTCCCTGCAGCAATGATACGTTTCCCCTCTATGGTTGAATTATCCATTAAGATTCGAACGATTGCTGTGGCTCTTTTTACACTTAAGTCCCAGTTATCTTTAATTGCTTCTCCCGGAATATAAGGAACATCATCGGTATGTCCTTCTACCATTATATTAATATCAGGATTTTTTTCCAATACAGCTGCCAGTTCTTTGAGGGCTCTCACGCCCTTTTCTTCCACCGTGGTGCTTCCTGAACTGAATAATAGCTTATCCTCCAGTGAAACGTAAACTTTCCCGTTTTTTTGGAATACATTTAATCCCTTCCCTTCAAAACCTAAAAGAGCATTGGTAACTTTGTCTTTCAGGGCAAGAACTGCCGAGTCCTTTGCATGTAAGATATGTTCAAGTTCAACCAGTCTCTTATTTCTCTCCTCCAATTCTGTTTGAAGTTGTTCCAGGTTTGTTTTTTCGCTACTGAGTTTACTTTCCAATTGCAATAATCGATCTTCTTTTTCCTGTAAGTTTCCCTGGGTACTCTGCAACTCTTCCAGTAAACGGCGTGTTTCATTTACACTTCCTTCCAAAAGCTTTTTTTGTGTAGCTTCCAGATCGCTATACTGGCGATTTAACCTATCGTATTTCTGGGTAAGTGAATAAACTTTTGAGGAAGCTTCTAAACTGTCTTTCCTTAATGTTTTTAACTGATTTTCCAGGATGTCTACTTTTGCTCCCAGTTCATTGTTTTGAACCTGCAAATTCTTATTTTCTTCTTTTAATAAGGTGCGTTCGTCCTCACACTTTATTTGTTTTTCCTGGAGTTCCTGAAACTGCTTTGCTGGTACGCAGGCAGTTAATAATATAAAAAGGAACAAGATATTTCGTGATCGAATAATATGCATGTCAACTAAATTAGTGTTATTTTGTTGTTATCTTAAACAAAGATATAAAATATCCCTGATTGGATCATCTTAACAGATCAATTAAAATATTCATATCTTTGCATATAATTATCGGAGTTATTCTATGGGGTTCGAGTTGTTAGATAAGATAAATAATCCGCATGATTTAAAAAAGTTTTCAATTGAAGACCTGCCGGAGATAAGTGATGAATTGCGTCGCTTCATTATTGATGTTGTTTCCAATAATACTGGTCATTTCGGAGCAAGTTTGGGAGTTGTAGAACTCACCGTTGCCCTGCACTATATCTTTAACACACCTGAAGATCGGATTGTTTGGGATGTAGGACATCAGGCCTATGGACATAAGATACTCACAGGAAGAAGAAATGTTTTTCATACCAACAGAAAGTATAAAGGAATAAGTGGATTCCCTAAAATATCTGAAAGTCCTTATGATGCTTTTGGAGTGGGACATTCATCAACCTCGATTTCTGCTGCACTGGGAATGGCAAAGGCAGCAAAGCTGAAAGGAGAAAAGGAGAAGCAAATTGTAGCTGTTATTGGCGATGGATCGTTGACTGCAGGGCTTGCTTTTGAAGGATTGAACAACGCCGGCATTGAAAAAACCAATCTCTTGGTTATTCTTAATGATAATAATATGGCTATCGATCCGAATGTGGGTGCACTGAAAGAATATTTGCTGGATATTACCACATCCAAAACCTACAATAAGCTAAAGGATGAAGTGTGGAATTTGCTGGGGAAATTAAATAAACTTGGTGCAAACTATCGCAGGTTAGCCCAGCAGATTGAAAATTCGGTGAAGACTGCACTTTTTAGACAGAGTAATCTGTTTGAATCTCTAAATTTTAGGTATTTCGGGCCGGTTGATGGGCATGATGTGATTTACCTGTCAAAAATTTTGGACGATTTAAAAGATATTAAAGGACCTAAGTTATTGCATGTTATCACACAAAAAGGAAAAGGGTTCTCCAAAGCAGAAGAAAACCAAACGGCTTTTCATGCTCCCGGACGATTCGATAAAGATACCGGTGAAATTTATAAGATAAAAACAACAGCACCACAAGCTCCCAAATACCAAGAGGTTTTTGGACATACACTGGTAGAATTGGCAGAGAAAAATAATAAAATTGTAGGCGTAACACCTGCCATGCCATCCGGGTCATCAATGAATATTATGATGAAAGCCTTCCCTGATCGTTCTTTTGATGTTGGCATAGCAGAACAGCATGCTGTAACTTTCTCTGCCGGTATGGCAAAAGAAGGATTGATTCCTTTTTGTAACATCTACTCCTCTTTTATGCAACGAGCTTATGATCAGGTGATACATGATGTTGCACTACAGAATCTTCCTGTTGTATTTTGTCTGGACCGCGGTGGCCTGGTTGGAGAGGATGGTGCAACACAC
>CAYVSF010000037.1:0-12629 GCA_964453775.1 uncultured Bacteroidales bacterium | reverse complement strand
CTGCCACATCATCATCGGCGTTGGTCACCTGGATATCATCCACGGCAACTCCTTCATACATACCATCTGCACTTGATGCAGTGGTTGCTACGGTATAAGTGATATTGCCATCCTGTATTTCATCATCCTCACCCGTAACTGTAACATCCTGGGAAACATCCCATTCAGATGGAATGAAAGTTATAGCACTCTGATCAATGGTGCCTTCCGTTCCATCCACACCTGAGAAAGCGATGGTCACATCAGCGGAAGGCATTGACGTTAAGACCAAACTAAAAGTTCCGGTTCCACCACCCTCGGTAGTACCAATGGATGTTGGCGTTACAGAAACACCGGCAATATCATTGTCTGTATTTGTAGCACTAACAGGTATGTCTGCCAGGGCAGTATATTTTGCATCACCCGCTGAAACAGAAAGGTTTACGTTGTAGTTGACATCACCATCCACCATGTCATCATCCACTCCTGTAATAGTTACCAACTGATCATCCGACCAGTCGGCTGCAGTAAATGTTATACTTGCCGGGGAGACAGTTCCTTCTGTTAAATCTTCGGAAGTGATATCGATAGTTACATCACTTACAGGTTCCGTATCGAGGTGCACATTGAAGACATCAGTTCCATTATCTTCTGAAGTTATTAATCCGCTGGCGGGCGAAACCGTAATACCTGCAAGATCATTATCGATATTAGTCCCCGAAACATTGGGCGGATTGATCCCATTGTAATTATTATCTGTACTTACCGAAGCATTTGTTATAATATTAAAAGAAACTTCGTCATCATCGATGTCGTCATCTACTCCGCTCACTGTAATTTGCTGGGGCGAATTCCAATCCGAAGCTGTAAAAGTTACATTTTGAGGCGAAACCGAAGCTTCACTTGCATCACCTGATAAAAAAGAAATGGTAACATTCGCCGTTGGCTCTGATTCCAGAACAACACTAAAATTATCTGAAGCACCTGCTTCTGAGGTGCTTAATCCTGAAATAGGTGTAACTGTAATTCCAGCGTTATCGTCGTCAGAATTGGATATTTGCACATCGCTTACCAGTAGACCTTCAAAATCTGAATCTAAACTTGAAGTCAATGATGTAATGATGGTGTAATCTTGCGAATCATCGTCAATGGCATCATCTACACCAGTAACTGTAACTGACTGTGGTGTATTCCAATTTGTGTCATCAAAAATCACACTTGTAGGACTTACTGTTCCTTCATCTGTATTGCTGGAACTTAGATTTATAGTTACTTCACTTTGTGGCTGGGCTGTAAGCACAATAGTAAAATTATCAGTTCCTCCTGCTTCAGTTGTTACAAGTCCGGTAGTTGGGCTTACCTCTACAGATGCCACATCATTATCATCATTCGTGACAACAACATCATCCGGATCAATACCATTATAATAGGTATCGGCACTTACAGCTGCTGCTGTTTGAATTGTATATACCTGCGATCCATCAATGATATCGTCATCTACACCTGTTACGATTATGCTTTGAGGCACATCGTAGTTGGATGGAGTAAATGTTACCGAGGCTGGAGATATTGTTCCTTCCGATAAATCTCCCGATGTCAGATCGATCGTTACATTATTGAGCGGTTCGGTATCCAACACAATCGTGAAACTAGCTGTAGTTCCATCCTCGGAAGTGTTACCACTAATCGAAGAAACTGTTACGCCCGGCGTATTCACGGTAATAGTCGCTGTCTCATTCAGTTCAACCTCACAGTTCCCATTGTTTGCTCCTATGGTAAATTCGTTCGCACCCACTTCCAGATAAGCCGGGTCGATATCAATAGTAAGATCACTTCCACCCCCAGATCCTGTGGCAATAAGCGATGATTCCTGATAGACATTGTAAGTTACTCCTGCCTGTGCACTGGAAATGGTTATTGTTCCTTGTTGTCCGGGGTCAACGGTATTTCCTGTGACTGTTAAACCGGCATTTGGTGAATTCACCACGGTAATTTCAAAAGGATCCGAAGTATTTTGGCATCCGTCCTTATCCACAAACAGGGTATAATCGTTCCCGGCATCACTAGTAGCAGCACTTGCAATGCTAAATATTTTTTGATCGGAAACTTCAGTTCCCCCTTTCATCCAGGAATAAACCGCATTTACCTCCGTTGCACTCAGACTAATCTCTTCTCCAATACATACATCAACATCTCCATCGAATGTGGTCAAAGGAGAGACGGCTACATTGAAGTATCGTGTAGACGTACAACCATCATTAGAAACAGTAAGGGACCACTGTCCCACATCAACGTTTCCAGCCGTCTGCTGCACACTTTGAGTAGATGAAACTTCCGTACCTTCATACTTCCAGGAGTAGGTTGCACCAACTTCCTGTGCAATAAGATAAAGCGGATCGCCCACACAAACCGTGGTATCTCCCGAGAATTCCAAATCAGGACCGACATATACCGTAAATTGCTCAATGGTAGGAATCAGGCCATCATCAGCCATAATATAAATAATAGCCATTCCTGATTTGTTGGCTACCGGAGTAACTGTAACTGTTCTGTTCTCACCAGAACCACCTATTACAATTCCATCATTGGGAACAAAAGTGGGATCAGCGGAGAATGCTGTCACTTCAATATCCCCGGCATCGGATTCATCATCCGTAACCGTAAAATCGATAGGCGCAGTAGGCACATTCGTACATAAAGTCTGATCTGGAATATCAGAAATTTCAGGAGGAGTATTTATAATAAGGTAAATCTTTTCCGAATTATTGCTCCATTTGGTTCCATCACTTGCTCTCCAGTCGAAGCTTGCTTTCCCTGTCCAGGAAGCTGATTCCGGGGTGTAGGTAATATTTCCCAAATCAGCAAATGCAATTTGATCACCAGCATTTATCGGCGTTCCGGAAAGGTATAGGTTCCCTTCTGCAGGAAGATTCATCACCTCAATGCTTGAGAGTGCTAAATCAAGTGGATGAAAATATTTATAAGTGAAGTCATCTTCAGAAAATACCATGTCGGTGTCTTTAGGCCCTTCCTTATAGATATCACCCACCCAGGGTGCTGTTCCGTCAACACATTTGGTAGTACTCTCCTGCACATGCAATCCGATATCCGAATAACCCAGGTCAATGGCATTGAACCAGGTATTCAGAGTATTCAAGTTTCCATTATGCGCTGTATTGGGCATATCACCATGCCAGGACCAGGTTCTGGGAACATCTTCGCCTATTTTTAGCTGTTTTTGTTGAGTTTCATCCATCAAATCTCCGCCATCTTGGTCGCCCCAGTTCGTAATTTGGGTATCATCCCAATAGATGGTTGTATTCAACTTATTAAAAGGGCGAATGGAGGAAGTCGTAATCCCATCCATCTGCTCCACGTCATACAGGGGAAAATGAGCCGGACCTCTTCCAAAGAAAGTTGCAGATGCTGTATAATCGCCAACTGCTACTTCTGCTCCGGCATCTGTCTTAAAATCCCAAAGCACGTAGTTTAGTCCCTTTCTCATTTCACGGTAAATCACACGGTCGCTTCCACCCGTAGAATAGGATCCATCACCATCAACATCAATCATAATGGCTGTATACCCATCATTATTCGTTTCAATTTCAAAAATAGCCACATCATCATAAGTACAGGAGGGCATATTCTTTTCCATCACCACCCTGTTGATATCCAGGGGAAGATAGAGTGGATCGCGATTGTAATCATAATCCATAAACAGGGTATCTTCCGAATGTACTGTAACTTCGGGTGGAACTAAAGTCGTATTTGGCCATATCTGCCGGTCGGGATCATTTAAGAATACCCGATATTCCGAAATATCATCGTCACTTGTCTGATCACCTTCCAAACTTTGCGTTCTTCGGATATAGTTCTCCTCAGTAAAAGTGGTTACTCCATAGGAATTTACCACAAATGCAAAGGAATAAGGATACATTTTAAAATTGACCTTATTGATAAACTCATCGGAGGTATACACATGAAAACTGGCATTGACCGGATATTCTGTAAAAGATGTTGTAGTGAATGACCAGCCTTTGGACCAAAGTCGACCAGCTGATTTATTGGGTTCGCCAGGATTGGTAATAACATTATTGGAAGCATTGGTAACTGTGACATCGAAAAACTCCAATGCAAATCGATCAAAGCCGGTGCCTCCCGTTTCTCGAAATTCAATAAAATGATTACCGTCAGTTTGTGCAGTATATGTTAATGCGTCATATCCCCCACTAATTGTAGTCCCATTTAAAACCACACCATTTGGACCTGTGACTGCCTGCGTGTAATCAGCAATATATCCATTGCTATTCAAAATATCACCCAGACGGGTTTCCGGATAAACAACCGTTCCTGAAGGATCTTTTATTCGAAAATAAACATCATTGGGATCGTCAACTATCCAATAATTTGTTCCTATGGACTCACTCAATTTCATCCCAAAATGCATAATTTCACCATCGCGCAGGTAAATATTTATGCGTTCTCGCTCCTCGCAATTGTATAAGCCAAAATCGTTCCCGTCAAATACCTTAAACTCCAACCATAACCTGTCATTTGAGTTGGGCATCAATTGTTTTGTTCCTTCTTGTCCATAAGCGGAAAAAATCATCAACACGACAATGCTAAAAGAAGTAATTGTTCGAATAAGTAAATTTTTCATGATGGTGAATTTTGCTGTCAATCATTATCTTCTACATCCTAATAAAAATAATAGCAGTGTACTTTTCCAAAAAGGCAAAACAATCCTCTCTGGATTTCAAACTTACATTTTGATATATCTGCTATTTCGCTAAATAATATTATCAAACGTTCCTTAACATATTGATGGCTGGAAGGTAATCTGCGAGTACCTGCCAATGCGCTTTACCTGGTTACCAGAAATCGCTCACACGAATACTCTGGCCTTAAAAACTCCATTGACAACAAATTTATCCTACTATTAACTTAGGACATCTCATCTTCTTCACTAACCTGATATTGTAATAATTCCTCGTCAATATCAGATTCCAAACAGTAACTTTCATAGGTTAATCATTTGAGTTGTTGCAATCCGGGTTTTTAGGTTTAAGGCGCAAATTTAATCAAATTTACAGACTTCCAAAATCCTATAAAAATTTCAAGCTGATTTTTACATGAAAGCATCATAATCATTGATAAACATCAACATAAAAAAATAAACATTTCAATCAAAGGAAATACAAAACAGGACCCACATAATCGCAGGTCCTATCATAGAGTCCAGATAATAAAATCAATAACAACTACCATGTATATTTCTGAAGTTGTATTTGATACCTGTAAAGTTCAAATTCTTCCTCAAGTAATTTTTCCTTCATTTCATAAAAATAGGATTTCTCCTGATAGTAATCCAGAAATGAAATTGCTCCTTGTTCGAGCATTTGTTCAAGAAGCATATCACTTTTTGTTTGATTCCAAACAACATTTAATTCTTGCAGGTTTTTAGTGGCTGCATCAAATCGATGGTACACAGTCACAACTTCTGCTTCCAAATCGAGCTTTATTTTCTCCATCTCCAGCAGGATAGAATTCGCGTAGGTCGTTTTTCCCTTTATCGAATTTTTTGTATTCCACAATGGCACTGCAATGCCTGCAAGCACACCCTGAAAGTTTTGCCCGCCCACTTTTTCGGAACCATATCCAATATTAAATGATGGTAAATTCTCTGCTTTCTGCGCTTTCACTTGTTGTTTAACGACTTCCATTTCCTGCTCAATACGCTTAAGCTGTGGGGCTGACTGCTTAATGCTAATTAAAACAGAATCAAATTCAGAAGTTAAAATGTCCGGGTATGAAATATTATTCAGATGAAGTTTCTTCCCTCCATTATATGTTTTTAACTGGTATAAAGATGATTTTAATTCAGCCTGTATCTTCCTTCGCTTAGCAGAAATTTCTGTAAGTTGCAGCTGTGATTTATGCCACTCCAACTTCCCAATATCTCCCTCATCAAACTTTTTTTGATATGCTTCCGCCAGTCTTTTTGCTTTGCTCATTCGAGTTTCAAGGATATCAATTAATTTCTGCAAATAAACATAACGCAGCAATTCGATGGCGGCTTCTTCCAATATAACTTGTTTCTCAAGTGAAATTTGGAAATCAGCCATTTTCATCTTCTCTTTCACCAGGGCCTTTTGCTTGAAATAGTAGCCTGGCAGATGAAAGCCCTGTCGTATTTCAATTGTTCGCTTATCCGAAGGAACTGTTTCATTATTTTGGAAATACCCGAACCCAAGCACAGGCCCTTCCGGATAAATCCCTGTGAGGTAACCTAATTTTTGACTGTTCCAGTATTCCTGGCTGGCCATAATTTGTTGATTATTTTCCTCAATTGTGTTGATTATTTCCTTAAAGTGCTGTGCATTTGCATCAAATTGTAATGCAACAAGCACTATTATAATGCTTAAAATAGTTTTCATGCTTCCCTCCTATTATTCACTAAATAATATACAATTGGAATAACAACTAAATTCAGGAAGGTAGATGTTAGCAAACCTCCCAAAATTACTACTGCCATTGGACTTTGTATCTCGTTCCCGGGCTTGTCGCCTGCCAGGGCCAGTGGGATCAAAGCAAGAGCAGCTGTCAGGGCCGTCATCAGGATAGGATTTAATCTATCTAGCGAACCACGGATAACCCTATCATATAAAGAAATTCCATCTTCTTTCATTTTGTTGTAACGCGAAACCAAAAGGATTCCATTTCGAGTTGCGATTCCAAATAGTGTAATAAACCCAATAATGGCCGGAATACTCAAATTTCCTGATGAAAAAGCAATCGCTACAATACCACCAATGAGCGCAAGCGGTAAATTTAAAAGTACCACTCCGGCCAGATTAAAACTTTTAAACTCTTGATAAAGAAGTAAAAAGATAACCAAGATTGCAGCTATGGAGGTTATTGCAAGTGTTCTTGTAGCACTGGCAGCACTTTCGAACTGACCGCTGTATTCCACCCGGTAGTTTTCAGGAAAATCTATTGATTCTTCAATTCTTTTCCTGATATCGCCTACAACACTCCCAACATCCCTGTCGGCTACGTTGATGGATACCACAAATTTCCGTTGAACATTTTCACGGCTAATTGTATTGGGTCCAGACGAGCTTTCAATTTCCGCCACATAAGACAATGGAATTTTTCGCCCGTCCCATGTTTCTATCATGGCCGCGCCCAGTGATTCAAATGTCATCCGGTGCGGATCAGCAAACCGAACCACCAAATCAAAATTTTTCTCTTCTTCAAATACATCCGATACTTTTTCTCCGGCGAAGGCATAATCCACAAATGCATTAAAATCTTTAACCGGTATGCCATACTTCGCTAACATATCGCGATTGGGCTTTATCTTGATTTGGGGAATCTCAATTCGTTGCTCCATATTCAAGTCTCCTATCCCCTCAATATCAGTAATGTTTGTTTTAATCGTATTCGCAAGTCCAAACAAAGTGTTTAAATCAGGACCAAACAATTTGATAGCAATATTAGCCTTTGTACCGGAAAGCATGTGATCCATGCGGTGTGTTATGGGTTGTCCTACCTCAATATTAACGCCTTCCAGCGTATTAAGACGCGAACGAACCTCCTCAAGAAACGCAGCCCGGTCTCTATTCTCTAAATGAAAAGGCACATCCAATTCACTTACATTTACACCAAAGGAATGTTCTGCCAATTCGGCTCTTCCTGTTTTCCTTGAAACAGTTTCCACTTCTGGAATTTCCATTAGCAAAAACTCGGCCTTTCGACCTATTTTATTGGATTCCTCCAAAGACACACCTGGAAGGGTTGTTACATTAATAGTGAGCGATCCTTCATTAAACGGAGGCAGGAAATTCATACCAAATGTAAGCATGAGGGCCAATGCACCAAGCAGGAGCAATCCTGCTATAACCAGCACTCCCTTCTTCCATTTCATGATGACATTTAAAATCTTTTCATATAATGCTCTTAACTTTATTTCAAGCCAACTTCCTTCCTTATGCTTTTTAAGTCGTTCTTTATTCGTCAGTAATAAGCTACAGAGTACAGGTGTAACTGTTAATGCCACAATTAAACTGGCAAAAAGAGCAACCAGGTAAGATATTCCCAGTGGCTTTAACATTCGCCCCTCCATTCCTCCCAGGAAAAACAAAGGAACAAATGCTACCATAATAATCAATGTTGCATTCAAAATGGAACTTCGAATTTCTTTTGAGGCGTCGAAAATAACTATCAGCGGACGCTGCCTATGGGCCGTTTTACAACCCACATTTTGCCGTAAACGTTTATACACATTTTCCACATCAATGATGGCATCATCTACCAAAGAACCAATGGCAATGGCCATTCCTCCCAAACTCATCGTGTTAATTGTAAAACCAAAGGCTCTAAGTGCTAGAATGGCAACAAGCAGCGACAGGGGAATTGCCAGCAAAGAGATAAGGGTGGTCCGGTAGTTCATCAAAAAGACCATCAGAATAATGATAACCAAAAGAGAGCCCTCTATGAGTGCTTTCTTCACATTATCGATAGATGTTTCAATAAATTCTGCTTGCTCAAAAATATCGGAATGAAAGCTGATTTCGTCTCCAAAGCCTTTCTGCAAATCATCGAGCGATGCATTAATTTTTTCTGTTAATTCGATGGTATTGACATTGGGCTGCTTGGTCACTGTCAGCAAAACAGCATCCTGTCCCTGGTGGGAGCCATCGCCAATTTTTGGCGCAGCTCCAATTTCAATATCGGCCACATCCGACACTTTTACAGGAAATCCCTGTGCCACTTCAATAACGGTATTTCCCAACTCTTCCAGCGAGTTGGTACGGCCCATTCCTCTTATAATATAACGGTTCCCATATTCATTGATAAAACCACCGGGGGCATTATCATTCATGGATTGTACCGCCTCCACCAGCTGCAAAAAGGAAATATCATAATACTTCAACTTTTCCGGATGCACCAGAATTTGATACTCCTTAAAATCACCACCAATAACAGCTACCTGAGCAACACCACCCACTGATAGCAATCTGGGACGTAAATTCCATTCTGCGATCGTACGCAATTCCATAGGAGATTTTTTATCGGAAGTAAGCCCTATAATCATCACCTCACCTAAAAGTGACGATTGTGGCGCAATAACCGGGTCTCCAACCCCTTCGGGCAACTCATCACTAACGCGCACCAATCTTTCGGAAACCGTCTGTCGCGCATGATAAATATCTGTGCCCCAGTCAAATTCTACCCATACAATGGAAAACCCCATGGAAGAGGAAGAACGCACCCTTCGAATACTGGCAGCTCCATTCACGCTGGTTTCAATGGGAAATGTCACCAATTTTTCTACTTCCTCCGGAGCCATGCCGTGTGCTTCTGTCATTACCACCACAGTTGGAGCGGTTAACTCCGGAAAAATATCCACCTCCATTTTTGTTGTAACATAACCACCTCCCAACAATAGCAACAGGGCTGCTATCATGATTACAAGCCTGTTATTTAGTGCGTATTTTATTATTCTATCTAGCATATACCCTCCTAATTAATGTGAATGACTATGTGCAGGCAAAGATGAAGACATACTCGCCAGCTTAACCTCATAGGCTCCTTCTACTACCACGCGATCGCCTTCGTGCAACCCGGATTCAACCACAACATTAAAACCATCGGAAATTCCTTTCTTAATTGCGGTTTTATGATATGCTTCATCCTCTTCTACAAACACATAAAACTTTCCCTGCTCTTCTATGAGTGCTGTTTTGGGAATCGAAACAACATCTTCAACCAATTCTGTAATCAGGTATACATGCACAAAACTACCGGGATAAAACCCTTCTCGCTTGTCTATCTCAAAAAAGACAGGAATATAAAAAGACTCTTCATTTACCGATTTGCCAACAGATAGCAGCCTGGCATTTAAATCCCGGGTTGTATGCATTTTCCCATCTGGTGTCTCAAAATTTGCCCCAAGTACCTTCAGAAGCGCATCACTGTATTTCTGCTCTAAATCTGCTCTCAACATTAATCTGGTATCATTTTTAACACTTACAAGTCGCTGTCCCGCATTTACAAAATCACCTTCCTTTACCTGTATATCAGATATATATCCTGTCATGGAGGCATAAACACGAATTCCACCCTGACTAAAATTGGCTTTCCTGTTTTCGTAAATCGTTTTTGTCTTCTCGTAATCGCTTTTATGTTGTAAATACTCTTTTTCTGATATGATCTGATCGGCAAATAGCAGCTTTGCCCGCTCATAATTCTTAAGGGCAAACTGGTAATCAGAAGCTGCATTCTCGTAGCGTACTCTTATATTCTCCTCGCTCAGCGATCCGCCTGAAATGGTAAAAAGTAACTCCCCTTTTTTTACCATTTTACCAGGAAGTATATCTGTACCGGCAAGGACAACAAAGCCATTTGCGGGCGCAGACATACCAACTGTCGATTTTGGCAGGCTCTCTAATTCCCCCGCAGTTTTAATCACCTGGTGGAAATGGCTTTTTTGCACCTCTTTCACTACAATTTCATCATAAATGTTGGATTCATGCTGGTGTTCTCCATCCGAATGACTGGCATTCCCGGCTTCGTCATGCATGCTTTCTTCATGACTGTTTTCCCCGGTGTTTGAATGATCATGGTCGTCATGAGTAGCATCAGCATGATCGTGATTATGAGTCTCCTCGCTATGTGAATGTTCCGCATCATTCTCATGTGCTGAAACTTCTGTATGCTCATGTTGATGCGTTTCCTGATGGGTGTCGGTATGCTCGTGAGAAGAGTTACATGCCCATAAGAAATAAAGGGCTGCTACAAGCATAATTTTCATTATCGTTCTCATAAAAATGGGTTCTTTAACTATGTTATAAAGTGGATTGAATATATTGGCTGTATTTCATGCAGGAAATTGCATAAAATACAAATTTGATGTAATAAAAAATCCAAAAAGGATTTAGGAAAAAGCAGGAGGCGCTCTTAAACCATAAGAAAGATATAATAAATCATCAGGAATGAATACCGGCCGATCTATAAACGAAAAATCCTTCAATTGAATTTTTGGCGAAAAGCTTTCGGCACTTTGAAAAAAATAAAAACCATCAATCTGATGTTGCGATAAAAAATCTGCAGAAAAATTACAATCGTCACACGCACAATCTTCGTGTGCGTCTGTGTCATTTTCAATCACATAGCCTGCAAATTCACTGTCATGCTTCTCACAAACATGGTCGAAGTAATGATGGTGATGTGGAATCACCGCATGTAAAAAGATAATACTCCATGCAAGAAGTGAAGCAACAAAGGCTATATTTCTGATTTTTTTCACGCTGCTAAGATATGAAAAAATAAAAACTATCCTCAATAAGCCCTCTTACATAAAACATCCGTTTATAAAAGCCCTCGCATTCAGATCAATATTAACATTCAGGAATACAATAATTTAATTCATAAAAATTATGATAGTTCCCATATTTTTTTTATTTTATAGAAAACCAAAAAGAATAAAATATTATGTATCGACTATTGATTTATTTCATTATTGTACTAATCCCAATGAGCATGATTGCCTGCAAGGGTGATACTCCAAAGGAAAAGGCAGAGGAAGAATCAAAAACTGGAGAAAAGGAACAAAAACAGGAATTAGGTAATGTGAAGAAATTTGGAGAAGACTTTTTAAAAGCCTACAGGACAGAGGATATAGAAACATTAAAATCCCTCTCCATGCCAGCCATGGCAGCTGCATTCACAGAAACCTATAAGGATGAATCCATCCATGGTGAAAGATTAAAATACTTAAAGGATGAATGGAATGGAGAAATAATTGAAGTGGGTTACATTAAAGCAGAGGATGTGATCAATGCAAAGATTGCCTTCCGGGTCATAGAGGAAAACAACGATTCGCTCTATGAAGTTATTACTGCGCTGCCTGTGAAAGGAAAATGGAAATACTTTGGGATTGATGAAATCGGCATTAAGAAGTTTCATCAGACACTATGGACTGCCATTCCAAAAGAAGTAACCTCGATGCGAGATAAATATGATATTTCCACAGAAGAGGAATTCATTGCGAAGTTAAAAGATTGTGGTGTTCCTGTATATGAAGGCTCTGTAAAAGAATCATTTGGGGAAGTTTCTTATGGTGAAGGTTATGCCATTAAGTACAGCCTTCCAGAGTTAGCCACAGAAGAAGGAGTGTCAAAAGTGTTTAAATTTTACCAGAAAAAACTTCAAAAAGTTGCAGACAGGTACGACTGGAAGATGGAAATTCTGCACAACCCCAACATGGTTATGCTCTATAACTTTGACAGAGAAGCAGAGTTGAACTTTTCCAATTATTTAATTGAGGGAACCCACTACTATACCTTAAAATTCGAGAAATAAAAAATCCCTTTAAAGCCGGTCATTTTGCACCGGCTTTTTTTAGTCTATAATCTCAGCGTACACATCTTCAGCAAAAGCATAGTCTTCCAATAATGTCCGTAATTCAAGCATCCACTTCTCCAATTCGGCATTTCCTGAAAAACTAACAATATTCATCCATAGATCTGTGGTCGATTCCTTTATTTTTACTCGCTCAGAATCACTTGTTGGACTGCCAAAGCTACCTCTCTCATCTGCAAAAACAGGCAGGCCTTCGATATTTAACACGCCTCTTCCAATGC